>NZ_RZRQ01000078.1:0-21223 GCF_003997785.1 Mesorhizobium sp. M7D.F.Ca.US.004.01.2.1
GCCATCATCGGCGACCCGCTCCGCCCGCTTTTTGCCGCGGGGAAAGCCGCGCGCGTCGAGCGCCTCGCCGATGATGGCGGCGACCCGCATACGGGGATTGAGGCTGGAAAACGGATCCTGGAAGACGATCTGCAACTTCTGCCGATAGGCGCGCATGTCGCGCGACGACAGTGAGAACAGGTCGACGCCGTCGAACAGCGCCTTGCCGCCCGTCGGTTCAACCAGCCGCAGCAAGGCCCGGCCGGCGGTGGTCTTGCCCGAACCGGACTCGCCGACAAGGCCGACAGTCGAGCCGCGCTGGACATCGAAACTGACATCCTCGACCGCATGCACGATGCGGCCGTTGCGCGCTGGAAAATGCTTGGTCAGACCCTGCACGCTGAGCAGCGGCTGCGCCTCGACGGTTTGGACAAGCGCGCTCATAGCTCGGCGCTCCTGATGCAGCGGGAAGCACCGTGCGGGCCTGCCGGCACGAGTGCGGGCGGTGCTGCCCGACACGGCGCTATGGCGAAATCGCAGCGCGGCTCGAAGGCACAACCTGGCGGCAGATTTGTGATCGGCGGCACGCTGCCAGGGATCGAATAGAGCGCACGGCGCTCGCCGGCGGCGTCGATGTCGCGGGCGGCGTTCGGCGTGCAGGCCAGCAGGCCCCTGGTGTAGGGATGGCGCTGATGCGCGAACAGATCGTTGACCGGCGCCTGTTCGACGACGCGGCCGCCATACATGACAACCACATCATGGGCGATTTCGGCGACGACACCGAGATTGTGGGTGATGAACAGGATCGACATACCCATCTCGGCCTGCAGCCGGCGCAGAAGGTCGAGGATCTGCGCCTGGATGGTGACGTCGAGCGCTGTGGTCGGCTCATCGGCGATCAGCAGAGACGGGCTGCACGACAGCGCCATGGCGATCATGACGCGCTGGCGCATGCCGCCGGACATCTGGTGCGGATAGTCGTCCAGACGCGATTCGGCGTCGGGGATTTCGACATGCTTCAGCATGGCGAGCGCGCGCTTGCGCGCTTCGCGACGATCGACCGGCTCATGCAACGCGATCATCTCGCCGATTTGGTCGCCGACCGTGAACAGCGGGTTGAGGCTGGTCATCGGCTCCTGGAAGATCATCGCGATCTCCGAGCCGCGCATTTTCCGAAACTGCTTCTGGCTGAAGCCGGCAAGATCGTGGACGCGCTCTTGCCTGTCGCGAAACAGGATGCTGCCGCCGGCAATCGCACCCGGCCGCGACAGAAGCCCCATGATGGAGAGGCTGGTGACGGATTTTCCCGAGCCGGATTCGCCGACCACCGCGAGTGTCTTGCCGCGCTTCAGATCGAAGGTCACGCCATCCACCGCCTTGGCCGTCAGCCGGCGCGTCACGAACCACGTCCGCAGATCGCGAACCGACAGGATGACGTCGCTGGCGAACGGCTCTGTCACGACTTCCACCCGCAATGCGGACAGGCGTGGGGGCCGCCCTCGCCTTGCCTGGGCATATGGCGATGAGCTGCAACGGCGTGGGCACCCAGAATGGCATGACGCGGTTCAAACAGCCGGTGCAGTGTGCTCGGCACGCCTTGGGAATCGCGCACGGTCAGATCGGCGTCGACAACATCGAACAGCGTAAACTCCGCCGCCTTGCCTTTGTCCAGCAAGCCGTCGGTCGGCAGGCGGATGGCGCGGCGCGGCGCGGTGGTCGAGGCCGCCACCACATCCTCGAATTTCATGCCGAGCGACAACAGCTTGGACATGGTGGTGGCCATGTCCCAGACCGACGTATCCAGCGAGCGGTTGTGGAGATCGGTCGAGATCGTTGCCGGTGGCAGGCCGCGCTCGAGGGCCGCCTTGGCGACATCGAAGGAGAAGGACGCGCCGCCGTGACCGACATCGAGCACGATGCCTCGCGCCGCCGCCTGTTCGGCCAGCAGGTAGAGATCGTCGTCCTCGATGATCGAGCCGCCGGCCTTGCCGTTGAAGCAATGGGTGACGATGTCGCCTTCGGTCAAAAGGCCGAGCACGTCGTCGTAGAGCGGCGGCGGCTCGCCGACATGCACCATAATGGGCAGCTTGAGGATGCGGCTGAGTTTCTTGGCCAACCGGACGGGCGTCAGATCCCAGCCGCCTGTTATGACATGGCTGGCGCGGACTTTCAGGCCAACGATGACGTCGCGGTTGGCCTCGACCGTGGCGATGACGCGGTCGAAATCGATCGAACGCATGTCGATCAGCTCGCTGACGCGGTTGCAGGCGACGAGGCCGATCGAACCGATGTTCAGGAAGGCGTAGACGTTCTCCTTGGCAGGTTCGATGATGAATTCACGAAAGCCATGGAAATTGGCCTCGCCGGCCGAGCCGGCATCGACCATCGTGGTCACGCCACGGGCCGCACCACACTGTTCAGGGCGCAGCGAGATGTCGGTGCCGCCATACCAGACATGGACATGGAGATCGGTCCAGCCGGGTGACAGAAACGCACCCTTGGCATCGACTGTGTTGACGCCCTCGCCCGCTGCAATCGCTGACGCGGTCTCGGCGATGCGGCCCTGCTCGTCGACCAGCACGTCGATCGGCTGATCGAAGCCGCCACCGAAACCGACGGGTCTGGCGCCCTTGATGAGCAGCGGCCGGTCGGCCTTTTGGAAACGATTGCCGAACATCAGATATCCTTTGCCAGACGGGGGTCGAGAAGATCGCGCAGGCCGTCGCCTACAAGCTGCAGCGACAGCACCGTGACGACGATGGCGGCGCCAGGGAACATCATGACCCAGGGCGCCTGATCCATGTATTGGCGACCGGTGGCGATCATGGTGCCCCAGGTCGGAATGTCGGGCGAAATGCCGACGCCGAGGAAGGATAGGCCGGCTTCCGCCAGGATGGCGTTGGCGAAGATGAAGGTGCCCTGCACCAAGAGCGGCGAGGTGACGTTGCGCAGCACGTGGCGGATCAGGATGATTGGCGTCGGCACGCCCAGCGCGCGCGCCGCCTCGACATAGGGAAGTTCGCGGATGACCAGCGTCGAAGCCCGCACGACGCGCGCAAGCCGCGGCGCATAGACGATGCCGAGCGCGATGACGACATTGACCGCAGTCGCGCCGAGTGCGGCGACCAGCGCGATGGCGAGCAGGATATCCGGGAATGCCATCATCGCATCGATCAGCCGCGAGACCGGCGCATCGAGCCGCTTGAAGTAGCCCGATGTCAGCCCGAGGATGGTGCCGATGATCGACGAAAAAATAACCACGGCGAAGCCGACGCTGAGCGAGGTGCGCGCGGCATAGAGCATGCGGGTGAAGACATCGCGGCCGAGATCGTCGGTACCGAACAGATGGTCGAGGCTCGGCGGGTGCAGCCGGCTGGCGATGGAGAGTTTTGACGGCGCATAAGGAGCGATGACGGGCGCCAGGATAGCAGCCAGCACGATGATCACCAGCACGGCGATGCCGGCGGCCGATGTCGGCCGGCCCAGCAGCCGTGAAAGGATGTTGGGCTCGGAGTGGAGCGGGATCGAGATCGCGGCCATCAGTAGCGAACCCTGGGATCGACCGCGAGATACAGCATGTCGATGGCGAAATTGACCAGCACGTAAAGCCCGGCAATGACCAGCAGCGCGCCCTGGATGACGGGATAGTCGCGTCTCAGCACCGCCGAGACGACGAGGCTGCCGACGCCTGGCAAGCCGAACACCGTCTCGGTCACCACCGCTCCGGAAATGAGTAGGGCTGCGGTCAGGCCGATGACGGTGAGGATGGGGATCAGCGCATTCTTGAAGGCATGCTTCAGCACCACGCGCCATTCGCTCATGCCCTTGGAGCGTGCGGTGCGCACATAGTCGTCGTTGAGCACGTCGAGCATCGAGGCGCGGGTGAAGCGCGTGATCAGCGCCGAAGAGACGAGGCCGAGCGCCAGCGCCGGCAACACGAGATGGTTCAGCCTGTCGGCAAAGGATGCGCCCGGCCCGCCATAGCCTGACGTGTCGAACCAGCCGAGCTTCACGGCGAAGAACTGGATGAACAGCAGCCCCAGCCAGAAGCTCGGCACGCTGGCCGCGAACATGGCGATGGTGGTCGTTGCCTGATCGAAGACCGAACCACGCTTGTAGGCGGCCAGTATGCCGACCGGCAAGGCGATCAGCGTCGCGATCAGCAGCGAGAACACGGTGAGGAAGAAGGTCGGCTCGGCACGCTGCGCAAGTGCTGATGTGACCGGCTCGCCAAGGAAGATCGACTGACCGAAATCTCCTTGCACCACGCCAAGCACATAGCGTCCGAACTGTTCGAGAATCGAGCCGTCGAGCCCGAGCCTGGAGCGAAGTGCTGCGATGTCGGCGGCCGACGCGTCGGGGCCGAGCATCACCGCTGCCGGATCGCCTGGCGTCACGCGCACGATGACGAAGACGATGGTGACCACCAGCGCCATGACGACGATCATGCCGAAAAGTCTGTTGAGGATCGAGCGCAGCATCGGTTCAGCCTGTCCCTTCCACAATCCATCGAAACGGTCTTGTCGGGCGCCGGCAAAAGTCTGGCCGGCGCCCGGTTGCGGGAGGAACTACTTGCCTTCCAGATAGGCGTTCCAGAAATACGGCCATGGCGCCGGCGTCACGCCCTTGAGCGTCGGCGCCTGGGCGGCCAATGCGTTGAAGTCGCCGATCTTGACCGCCGGAACCTCGTCGAAGACCGCCTTTTGCACATCGGCGAACAGCGCGACGCGCTTGGTCGGATCGGACTCGGCATTGAAGGCGCCCAGCACCTGGTGCTTGCGGTCGGAAACCCACCAGCCCGGCGAGGAATCCGACATGATGCCGGTCAGCGAGGGCTCAGGCAGGAACGGGCTGTGGGTGATGTAGATGTCCCAGAGCGCCGGATCGGTGCGGTTCTTGGTCAATGTCGCCCATTCGACCACGTCGAGCTGAACCTGGAAACCGGCGGCCTTGAGATACTCCGCGGCAACCTGCGCCATCTTGTAGTGGAATTCGTACTGGCGGCTGGTGAGGATACGCAACGGCTTGCCGTCGTAACCGGCCTCTTTCAGCAGTGCGGCGGCGCCCTCGGTGTCGCCGTCGGGCTTGTAGGCTTCGACGCCGGCATCGGTGTGCCAGGCATAGCCTTCGGGATAGAGCGCGCCGTCGGCGGCGAAGAAATCCTTCGACCCGAAGGCGGCAAGCAGCATGTCGTTGGGCGCCAGTGCCGCCTGGATCGCCTTGCGGATGCGGATGTCGGCGTTCAGTCCCTGCTTGGTGTTGAGGACGAAAACCGGCCAGCCGAAGGGTTTCAGGATGACGGGCGCGGTCTTGCCGCCGGAAATCTTGTCGAACGATTCCACGGGCAGTGAATCTGCATAGGCGAACTGGCCGGCAACCGCACCTTCGACGCGGGTGTTGGCATCGGGGACCGGCACGAAACGGATTTCGTCGAGATATTGCTTTCTGGCACCGCCATAACCGTTTGGCTCGCCATCGCGCGACTTGTAGCCGTCGAAGCGGGCAAGCTGGATGAACTGGTCGGGCTTGCGGTCCTTCAGCATATAGGGGCCGGTGCCGACAAAACTGGTCAGCGGGTCCTGCCCTGCATTCTCGGAGGGAATGATGATGGCGGCGGCGTTGTTGAGCGACAACAGCGCCAGCAGTGGCGCGAATGGCTTCTTGAGGCTGATCTTGACCGTGCCGTCGTCGACCGCATCGACCGAGGCAATGACCTCGGCGGCCTGCTTGCCGCGCGTGGCGATTTTCATCCAGCGCTGCAGCGACGCGACGACGTCGGCCGAGTTCATGTCGCTGCCGTCATGGAACTTCACGCCGGTTCTGAGCTTGATGGTGTAGACGAGCCCGTCAGGTGAAATCTGCGGCATGTCGGCGGCGAGAAGCGGCGTGATGCCCCAATCCTTGTCGAAGGTGTAAAGCGTTTCGTAGATGTGCTGCGTGACGATGCCGACGAGATCGGCGGTCGATGCCATTGGATCGAGCGTCGGCGGTTCGCCGATCGTGGCCACATCGATGACGCCGCCCTTGGCGGGCTCAGCCCAGACATTGCCCGTCGCCGGCAGCATAAGCGCGGCGAGCGAAGCTGCTATTTGGAAAAAGCGCTTCATCTTGGTTCCCTTCGCATCTATTCCATATTTATGGAACTTATATCTTAGTTACGGACTAGTAGATGCATCAGCCCTTCGCAACGTCAAGTTTTTTTCTCCCCGGGTTGCCTCGTCATCCGAATCCGGGAATCGATTTGCGCCGCCATTCCCGACCGATCGCCCATTTCACCGGCAGATTGACGTATCGCCATGGAATTGGACCTCTGTGGCCAGCGCAGATGGCGGCAATCCAGGGCAAACGGCGGCTTGCCCCAGGGCGAACGGCGGCTTGCGATCATGCCAAAGCGAATTCCGCTCAGCCGGCTTTCTATCCCCGTTATCCACATATGTGACACACAAGATGTTGGGGTCACAAAAGCTACGCAAACGAATCCTTGACGGCGCAAAACGAGTCGCCTTTTATAGGCCATGCGCTCCTGTTGAGAGTGCGACCGGAAAGTTCTGAGCCCGGTCTTTTTCCCGGATTATGTGCGTTTTTGCCCGCATTTCCGCCTGTTTACGAGGCCGGCGGAAGCGTTGGGATTGTGGGGTGGTTGGGGACGATAGGGACAATTGTCGGACTGGAATAAATTGTCTGTTAATACTATATTTAGTGTTTGCAGGTAGGTTCGACGCTAGATAGTGTGAATTTCCCTCGAGCGAGGGAATCGGAAAAAATCAGTTTTGAGGGACCCGCGGGTTCGTCGGCGCGTTGGACATGCACTTCGCAAGGAGTTTGACCAGCAGGGCCGGTGGAGACTGCAAAATGGAGAGCCGGCCGTTTTCGAACGCCGGCAGACGGCGGACATGCGCGTTTCGCATTGGGGGCAGAAATCCCTGGGGAAAAGCGCTATATATAGACAAAAGGGACCGGACCAATGCGCATCGAGCGTCGTTTCACCAAGCCAGGACAATCTGCCTACGCGGAGATCGAATTCCGCAAGGCGCTTTCGGAGATCAAAAATCCGGATGGTTCGGTGGTGTTCCGCTTGGACAATATCGACGTGCCGGCGCAGTTCTCCCAGGTTGCCGCCGACATCCTGGCGCAGAAGTATTTCCGCAAGGCCGGTGTCCCCGCGCGCCTGAAGAAGATCGAAGAGAACGACGTCCCCTCCTTCCTGTGGCGCTCGGTCGCCGATGAGGCCGAGCTGGCCAAGCTGCCGGAAGCCGAGCGCTACGGCTCCGAGATCGACGCCCGCCAGGTCTTCGACCGGCTGGCCGGCACCTGGACCTATTGGGGCTGGAAGGGCGGCTACTTCAAGGCGTCGGAGGAAGACGCGCGCGCCTTCCGTGACGAGCTTGCCTATATGCTGGCCACCCAGCGCGTGGCGCCGAATTCGCCGCAATGGTTCAACACCGGCCTACATTGGGCCTATGGCATCGACGGCCCCAGCCAGGGCCACTTCTATGTCGACCCGTTCACCGGCAAGCTGACCAAGTCGAAGTCCTCCTACGAGCACCCGCAGCCGCATGCCTGCTTCATCCAGGGCGTGCAGGACGACCTCGTCAACGAGGGCGGCATCATGGACCTGTGGGTGCGTGAAGCGCGCCTGTTCAAATACGGCTCCGGCACCGGCTCCAACTTCTCGCTGCTGCGCGGCGAAGGCGAAAAGCTGTCGGGCGGCGGCCGCTCGTCCGGTCTGATGAGCTTCCTCAAGATCGGCGACCGCGCGGCGGGCGCCATCAAGTCGGGCGGCACGACGCGCCGCGCCGCGAAAATGGTCATCGTCGACGCCGACCACCCCGATATCGAGGAATTCATCGACTGGAAGGTCAATGAAGAGCAGAAGGTCGCCTCGCTGGTGACCGGCTCCAAGATCGTCAAGAAGCATCTCGAAGCGATCATGAAGGCCTGCGTCAACTGCGAAGGCAATGGCGACGACTGCTTCGATCCGGCCATCAACACCGCGCTGAAGCGCGAGATCAAGGCGGCCAAGAAGTCCGCCGTGCCGGAGAACTACATCTACCGCGTCATCCAGTTCGCCAAGCAGGGCTATTCGTCGATGTCGTTCAAGACCTACGACACCGACTGGGATTCGGATGCCTACCTGACCGTTTCGGGCCAGAACTCCAACAATTCGGTGTCGCTGAAGGACAATTTCCTGCGCGCCGTCGAGGACGACGCCGACTGGCACCTGACCGCCCGCAAGGACGGCAAGGTATTGAAGACGCTGAAGGCTCGCGACCTCTGGGAAAAGATCGGCTATGCCGCCTGGGCTTCGGCCGATCCGGGCCTGCACTTCAACACGACGATGAACGACTGGCACACTTGCGCTTCCGCCGGTGCGATCCGGGCGTCCAACCCGTGCTCGGAATACATGTTCCTCGACGACACGGCCTGCAACCTGGCATCGATCAATCTGCTGCCCTACCGCAACGCCGACGGCACCATCGACATCGCTGCCTATGAGCACACGGTGCGGCTGTGGACCATCGTTCTCGAAATCTCGGTGATGATGGCGCAGTTCCCGTCGAAGGAGATCGCCAAGCAGTCCTACGAATACCGCACGCTCGGCCTCGGCTATGCCAACATCGGCGGCCTGCTGATGACATCGGGCATTCCCTATGACTCCGACGAAGGCCGCGCGATCTGCGCCGCACTCACCGCCATCATGACCGGCGTCGCCTACGCCACTTCGGCCGAGATGGCTTCCGAGCTCGGCGCCTTCGCCGACTACGACCGCAATGCGCAGAACATGCTGCGCGTCATGCGCAACCATCGCCGTGCCGCCTATGGCGAGAAGCAGGGCTATGAGAAGCTCGCCGTCAACCCGGTGCCGCTGGTCGCTTCCGACCTGAAGCAGCAGGACCTTGCCACCCACGCCAAGGCCGCCTGGGACCGCGCCATCGAGCTTGGCGAGGAGCATGGCTATCGCAATGCGCAGGCAACCGTGATCGCGCCGACCGGCACGATCGGCCTGGTCATGGATTGCGACACCACCGGCATCGAGCCTGACTTCGCGCTGGTGAAGTTCAAGAAGCTCGCGGGCGGCGGCTACTTCAAGATCATCAACCGCGCCGTGCCGGAAGCGCTGCGCACGCTCGGCTACTCCGAAGCCCAGATCGGCGAGATGGAGGCTTATGCGGTCGGCCACGGCAACCTCAACCAGGCGCCCGCCATCAACCCCGGCGCACTCAAGGCCAAGGGTTTCACCGACGACAAGATCGCGGCGCTCAATGCAGCCTTGAAGTCGGCCTTCGACATCAAGTTCGTCTTCAACCAGTGGACGCTCGGCGCCGACTGGGTGAAGGAGACGTTCGGCTTCACCGACGAGCAGCTCAACGATTTCTCGTTCGAGATCCTGCCGGCGCTCGGCTTCTCCAGGAAGGACATCGAGGCCGCCAACATCCATGTCTGCGGTGCCATGACGCTGGAAGGCGCGCCCTTCCTCAAGGCCGAACACCTGGCCGTGTTCGACTGCGCCAGCCCGTGCGGCAAGATCGGCAAGCGCTCGCTGTCGATCAACAGCCACATCCAGATGATGGCGGCGGCACAGCCCTTCATCTCCGGCGCCATCTCGAAGACCATCAACATGCCCAACGACGCCACGGTGGAAGACGCCAAGGGCGCCTACATGCTGTCGTGGAAGCTGGCGCTGAAGGCCAACGCGCTTTATCGCGACGGTTCGAAGCTGTCGCAGCCGCTCAACTCCTCACTGCTCGCCGATGGCGAGGACGACGAGGACGAAGCCCTCGAGCAGCTGATCGCCGCACCGGCGGCAGCGCGCGCGGCGCAGATCACCGAGCGGATCGTCGAGCGCATCATCGAGCGTGTGTCGCGCGAGCAGGAAAAGCTGCCCGGCCGCCGCAAGGGCTACACGCAGAAGGCGAAGATCGGCGGCAACACCATCTTCCTGCGCACCGGCGAATATGACGATGGCCGTCTCGGCGAGATCTTCATCGACATGAACAAGGAAGGCGCGACGCTGCGTGGCCTTCTCAACAACTTCGCCATCGCCATTTCGCTCGGCCTGCAATATGGCGTGCCGCTCGACGAATATGTGCACGCCTTCACCTTCACCAAATTCGAGCCGGCGGGCATGGTGCAAGGCAACGACGCCATCAAAAGCGCGACGTCGATCCTCGACTACGTATTCCGCGAACTGGCCATCTCCTATCTCGGCCGCAACGATCTTGCCCATGTCGACCAGTCGGACTTTTCCAACACCGCACTTGGCCGCAACATCAGCGAAGGCAAGACGGATGCGGTCTCCAAGGGCCTGACCCGTGGCGCCTCGCCGGTGAAGCTGGTGTCGCGGGTGAGCGGCAACGATCCGAAGGGCTTTGCGGCTCCCTCGGGCACCCCTGCCCGCTCAGTGCCGACCGCCTTCTCCGGCTCCAACGTGCTGGCGCTGAAGCCGGCCAGCGACGAAGCGGTCGCTTACAAGCGCGACTATGAGGAGCGGGCGAAGGAACTGGCCGAGGACATCGCCTTCGAGGAAGCGGCGGGCGTTGCTTCCGACGCCACGGCGGGATTGTTTACCGACGCCGCGGCCGTCGAGGCGGCCGAAGCCAAGAAACTCGCCAACGACCGCCGCGCCAGGTCACTGCTCCAGGGCTACACCGGCAATTCCTGCTCCGAGTGCCAGAACTTTACCATGGTGCGGAACGGGACTTGCGAGAAGTGCGACACGTGCGGCGCGACGAGCGGGTGCAGCTGAGGAAAACTTGCGTCGGCGCTAAAACGCGACATCATCGGCCCGATCGCAAGATCGGGCCGAAATGTTTAGGTGGCATGTACCGGGCCAACACATGATTGATCACATCACCATTGCTGTGAGCGACCTTGAGAAGAGCAAGCTCTTCTACGAAAGGGCTTTTGCACCCTTGGGATACAGCCTCTCCTTCGGCAAGGAGGGCGTGTTCTGCGCCTTTGATGTCGGCGCCGGCAGCCTGTTCGAGATCCAACAATCGGACAGCAAACCACCGCTGACACGTGTACACGTGGCTTTCCGGGTGAACAGCAAGGCAGACGTCGACACGTTTTATCGAGTTGCTCTCGAGGCCGGCGGCACAGACAATGGCGTACCAGGCCCGCGCCCGGAATATACCGCGAACTACTACGCCTGCTTCGTTCTTGATCCCGATGGCTACAACATGGAAGCCATGCTCAATGAGCCTAGCGTCTAACTCGCCGGCAACACCCGCAGCGTCTGCTCATCAAACAACGGTTCGTCCTGACCAATCCGCACGAACAGCACTTTCCGCCCCTCACCCGCCGGCACCTCGAAATACTGGATGCCGTCAGGCATTTCGCCCCAGTCGCCGCAGGGCGGCTCCGGAACCTCGTTGGGGTCGGCTAGCGCTTTCAGTTCTTTGGCGTAGGCAGCGTCGGGGCTGAATGTGTAGCGCTTGACGACGGCGGGTACTGTGCCCTCGGTGTAAGGCGCCAGCACGCAGCGCGCGCTGATGGCCTTGTCCGTCTTGTCCAGGAACAGGCGCTGCAACGCAGCCTCGGCGGTTTCGCCTGATATGATGTCGAACACCTCGACAAGAGGGTCGGCCGCACCGCCATCGCTGTATTTGATGGCGAGTGCGTTGCCGGCGAACTCGAAATGGATCTGTCGGAAGCCGAAGTCGCAGCGCTGCGCCCAAGCGGCCATGCCGACATTTTTGTCCGTCAGCCTTTCCCAGACGCATTTGTCGATGGGCGGGCGCGACGGCGCCGGCTCGTCCGCCCGCGCCACGGTGATTGTCGTCGCGGATGCAAGCAGGGCGCTGGCCCAGATGATCGATTTCATGGCGCTATTCATCGCTGCATCCTGTCAAAGTGAAGGCATCCCACGCCGAACCATCTGGATTGGCATTGGCGAAATCGGCTCCTTCGGTGAAAGCCACGCCGAAATCAGGCAAGAGCAGCCCTTTAGGCGCGGGTGTCGCTTCGCGCGAATTCAGCTGCTCGGCGCCGCCACCGGTCAAGGCATAGACTTGGCCCATCCAAATCCTGCACAGCCCGCTGCCGTCCTGCAGCCCCGCTTCGCGGTCGTCGTCGGTACAGGCGTGGCGGATGGTGCCGAGCGGAAAAGAATTCCTGCCGTTGGTCCAGGTGATGTCGGCCGGCAGGCTTGTGCCGGCGTTGGGCACGCTCAGCGAAAACACCTGCGCCGTCAGCGCCGCCGGCTCGTTGGCGAGCGGCCGGAATTGCATGACCGCGCCCGAGCGCGGCTCGCGATAGGTGGCGTGGCTCAGCAGGCATTCTTTTGCGAAGGCCGCCTGCATCGGGCCGAGCAAGCCCAGGAAAACGAAGGCCAGTGTGCGGGTGATCATCAGATGTCTCTGGGAAAGCGTTGCCTGGGGCCGCACAGTCGCATCATCCGCGCGAAAGCATAAGCGAAATCCGGAACGGCTGGGTTTGTCCGCTCCTGGACGAAAACTTATCCTGTACCCACGGCGACAGCCTGTATGGTCGAGCACAGCGGCCCAGGAGACAGATGATGCGGCGTTTGGTGATGACGATGGCAATGTCCGCATTTGCGGGCGGCCCGGCACTGGCGGCGGCGCCCTATGTCGGGGCATGGTCCAGCGACCGGCTGAACTGCAGTGCGGCGGCCGACGTCCAACGCGAAACCGTCTTCACTGTAGACCAGGCTGCCCTGTCGCTTCCCGAGTTTGGCTGCGAGCACGCGACATTTCGCAAAAATCCGACCGGATGGGTGGTGCGGGCAAGCCAATGCTACGGCTCTGACCCGTCGCTCGAAGAGCCGTTCACGCGCGTCATTCATATCGTCAGGCACGGCGCCACGCTGCGGTTCACCTGGCCTGGTTTCGACAGCGGCCCCCTCGTCCGCTGCTGAATGCGTCCATCGCCTCAGAACAGCCCGACCAGAAACGCGGCGCCACCGAGAAAGCCTGCCGAGCAGACCCACAGCAACCACAGCCCGCGCACCCGGCATTCGAGCACCGCCGAGCCGGGGTTGGCGGGGTCATAGTGCACGTCGACCTTGCTGCCTTCGACATAGTCTCGTGCCTGGCCGCCGACGAGGCCGGGCAATGAAGCCGTCACGGTGGCGCCGAAGGTCACGCGATCGGCGCTGTAGCGCTGGCCGGCGACGCCATAGGAATAGACGATGCGGGATTTGAAGACGGTGCGCCAGCGTCGATAGCCTGAATGGCTTCGGAGCGCCTGGAGGCCCGAGGCATCGATGCGGCCGGCAGTGACCGGCCATTTTGCAGCCTGCTCGGCCAACGATTTCTGGGCGAAACCCATGCGCAGGACAAACAGGCCCATGAACAGCAGCAGCGCCCCGGCGCCGAGGTTCTGCGGCTTGGGCAGATGCGGGCCGATCGCCTCCAGCACACCGCCGACGGAAAACACCAGCACCAGCGCGCCGACCACCAGTCCGGCCGAAAGCTGGACCATGAACTTGAAGGCGCCGTCCGGCATGGTGCGCTCGATCACGGCTTTGCTCGGAGCCGCCGGATCATAGAACACGGTCCCCTCAGCACCGCGGGGAAACCGTGCAAGGGTCTCCTTGACTTCGAAATTCCCCAGATTCTCCTGCACGCTGTAGCGCGAGCCGCGAAATGTCTTGCCGCCAACCTTGTATTCGAAGGTGATCGCCGGAAAATTGCGGATCTCGGTGGAATCGCTGCTGTCCGAACCGCTGCCAGAGCTGCGGACCTCGCGTGCCTCAACGCGCGAAGAGACGATCTTTCCCGGCGCCGGCAACCAGCGGCTGACCGCCTTCACTTCTCGCCATTTCAGAAAGGTGACGATCGACAGCCCGCCGGCGACCGCGCAGGCAAAGCCGACAAGCAGAATCTTGAGCTCCAACTCGTCTCCCCCCAGGAGTGCAGGAGCCTGCACATAGACAGCAAGGCCGCGGCAATGTCTCGTATATTCGAGAAGCCGCCTCTCCAGAAAGGAAAAGACCGTCTTCCGTTGATCCAGATCAACGCACACGCACCGCTCATGCTGTCTCCTCGACACTCATCGAAGGGAGAACGAGCGTGTCGACTTACGACCTCATGGTTATCACCGCAGTGCTAGTCTGTTTCGGGTCATTCTCTGCAGTCCTGGCCTATGCCACCCTCGATGAATCGCGTCGCCGGCCACGCAGATAAGAGCAGCGCAAACAGCAACAGCCCGCGCCGCGTCATGCTGGCCTGATAGCCAGGAAGGTGTTCCATTCTTCGCGATCGCGGCCGACGTTGAAATCGTCCCTGATCAGGACCAGCCCGGCGCTTTCGAGACGGGCCGCGAAGTCGTCCCTGCGCCAGTAGACCGTATGATATTCGCCTGACGTCTCACCATCGCCGTTGCGCATAGATACGAGAAAGGCGCCGCCTGGCCGCAGCGACCCGGCTATCTTGGCAAGGACCTGGTCGGTCTGGTCGCGCGGCACATGGATCAGGACGCACAGGGCCAGCACCGCGTCGTAGGGGCCGCCGAGATCATCGGTGAGGAGATCGAGGAGTTCGCCGCGCTTGCCGCGCGCGGCCTGCAGCTCGAGAAACCGCTTCGTCGCGTCGGTGCGCCGAACCTTGACGCCCAAACTCTCCAGAAAGTCCGCATCGTATCCCGCTCCGGACCCAACTTCCAGAATCCGGCCGCTGGTACCGGCGATCGCCACAAGGCGCTTCAGCGATGCCTGCTCCCTCTCGTTGGGAACATGCCTCACGATGGCATCGTACTGTTCCGCATAATCCTCATAAGCACTGATCGTTTGACGGCTCTTCGCCAGATCCTGCGATGACACGCTCATCTTTCCCTCCCTTGCATTCTAAGTCGGTCAAAGAGACTTGCCTCAGCGGATGCTGCCGTTGGGAACATGTCCGTCGAGCATGCCGATATCGCGCAGGAAGTGGTCCGACAGGCAACGGCGATCGAGCAGGCGGCGCGAACGGGGCCTGAACGGAGCGGTGAAGAGGTCGAGCATCGGACGACGAAGCGTGTTGTAGAGGGTCGTGGTCATTGCCGTGTCCTTCCGGGTTCGAGTTGATGGACAGAGCATGCCTCTTTCCAGCCTTGGATTCCAATCGAACGTCGCGTATCATGCATCAGGAGGATTGATGCGTCATGAGTTGGGAGCTGCCGCCGCTAGGCGCTATCAGGGTGTTTGAGGCCGCAGCGCGGCTGGGCAGTTTCACCAAGGCCGCCGAAGAACTCGGTATGACCCAGTCGGCTGCCAGCTATCAGATCAAAGTGCTGGAAGAACGCGCCGGAACGCCGCTTTTCATAAGAAAAACAAGGCAGATCGCCCTGACCGAGGCTGGACAGCAGTTGGCGCCGCACGCAACGGGCGCGTTCTCTGCCTTGGCGGATGCGTGGGTCGCAACCAAGGGTGGAGCGACAGGCGTGCTTTCCGTGACGACGATGGAAACATTCGCAACGAACTGGCTGGCGGTCTGGCTTGGAACATTCCAGCTGATGCATCCCGATCTTGCCGTGAAGGTGAATACATCGGCCCGGCTGGTCGATTTCACACGCGAGGATATGGACATCGGCATCAGGACAGGCACCGGAAAATGGCCCGGCCTGACAGCGCATTATCTGTTCAAGGCAGACTACACGCCAATGCTCAGCCCCAAACTGGCCGAGAGCGTGGGCGGTATTCGCCACCCCGAGGATCTCTACAAGGTAGCGCTATGCTGTGCGACCGATCCCTGGTGGAAAATCTGGTTCGAAGCAGCCGGCGTGCCCTTCGATCCCGATCGCGTCATCGCGGGTCCAATGCTGGGTTCGCAGGCTTATGATGCGATGGCGGCACTGACCGATCAGGGCGCCGCGATCCTCACCCGCAACATCTACAGCGCCCTTTTGGCAAAGGGCCAGTTGATACAGCCGTTCGAAGTCCTCGGCTCCGACGGCGACGGCTATTGGCTGGTGCACCTGGAAAGCCGCCGCAACACGCCCAAGATCAAGGTGTTCCGGGACTGGGTTCTGGCCCAGACGGCGGATATCAGGGAGAGCGAAGCACGCCGGGCCTGACGGACCGATTCAGTCGGCGTCGGCAACGGAGATCCGGCCGCCGGCCCAGTTGCGCCATTGCCGTTCGTCGCCGTGGAAGACGTTGAGGTCGATGCGGCCGGTGACGCCATGCGACAGGCCGGAGCCGGAATACTGCCAGAACAGCCATTTGCGGTCGGGATAGACCTTGGATGGATGCCGCGCCACGGCGCGCACCCAGAACGGATAATCGAGGAATTCACCCCTGAGATTGTCACGGTAGAAATCAGGCGCGGTGTAGATGATGGGCCGCTGGCCGTAATGGCGTTCCAGCTTGTCCATGAACACCTGCATCTTCTCCAGCACCTTTTCGCGCGACGGCCGCCGCTTGCAACTGGACTCGCCGTTCCACTCGACGTCGATCACCGGCGGCAGCGCGCCTTCGACCCTGGGCACATTGCGGATGAACCAGTCGGCCTGCTCGCCAGCCGTGCGACACCAGTAGAAGAAGTGGTAAGCGCCACGCTTCAGGCCAGCAGCGTCGGCATTGCGCCAGTTCTTCATGAACATCGGATCGAGATGATCACCACCGTCGGTCGCCTTGATGTAGGCGAAGTTGGCGCCCTGGACGCGCAGCTTGTCCCAGTTCACGTTGCCTTGCCAGCGTGAGACGTCGACGCCGTGCACGGCAAGGTGGCGGGGCGAACCCTTGCCGAAATTGATCGGCTTGGCATCGCGAAAACCATAGCGGGTGACCGGCCCGGCAAGCATCGGAGGCGCCGCGCGGCTCAAGAGCCTCGGCGGCGATACCAGGGCCGCCGGCTCGATTGAGGGCTCGATGCTGTCCGACGGTTCCGGCGCTGAAAGTGCCACCGTCTCTTCCTCCGCCAGACCGAAAGGCCGCGGACTTTCGTCCGGGTCATTCTCAGACATGGGCGCCATTTCGACCCTTGGCGCGCGCTTGGCCATTGCCTGGGGGACTGCCGCTATAGGTGCCGGCGGCCGGATCACGGAACTGGTGGTTTCGCTCGACGGTTTCTGCAAATCCAAGGCATCGATGCCGGCCGTCGACGTGCAGCCGGCAAGGCATAACGATGCGATCAAGAAACTGATAGCGCCCGGAATCCGCATCTGGACCTGTACTCAAAACACAACAGACCGAGGGCAAAATGACAGCCAACGGACAAACCGGATCAGTTATGAATGAGAAATTACCAATAAAGTTTGAATCAAGGATTATTAGTCGGAGCGAAGGTTGACGAACGGGGTTCGCGACGGCCAGCGAGAGTCGGAAAGAGAGCTCGGGCGCTAGCCATTCTTCCTGAAGACGCCAATCATCGGCCCCAAATTCCAGTAGTCGTCGTTGCGGCCGATGGCAGGCGCAAACAGGCTGGATATCGTGCCGTCGAGGAACAGCGCGTTGTCGCAGCCGAGCGCGTCGCGGAAAAGCCGGGCGAAGGCATGGAAGGTCACCGTGCCGTTCGAAATCGCAAACACCGCAACGCCGTCCTTTCGCACCCCGACCCCGTCGCGGGTTTTTCGCGAGGTGCTGTCAGCCTGGAATTTCGGATGCAGCTGGCCGTCGATCACCAGCATTGGCCCGGATTGCGTCGCATAATCGACGCTCGGACGCCTTTTCACAAAATCCCTGGTGGCGCGGACCGCGGCCTTGCCGTCGCGCATGTAGAAAATACCGTTCGGCTGCAGGGAAAAATTGCCGCTTCCCGATCCCGTCTTCACATCAGCCATTTCCTGGCCGTGCTCGACATAGAGACCGACCGGCGCGAGGTTCGGGTGATACATGCCGGCATTGATGCCGAACAGCATCGTGCGCCCGGCCGCCTGCTGCGCGGCATGGAGATTGTGCAGCGACTGAAATGGCTTGCCCGCCGGATCTTTCCAGAACAACTCGACCTGATATCGTTTCGGATCGACCTCGCACACGAGATAGCTGGTCGCCTCGAAGGCGAAGTCCCGGCATGGCGGCAATGAGGCAACCCACTGGCCCAACCCCATGCCGAGTGCCGCCACCGACGGCAGCGCGCCCTTGGCGAGCGCCAGCAGCAATGGGACCGATTGCAGAAAGGTCAAAAAATCCATGCGCGTACCGGAATCGAAGTTCGAGGCCCGGTACGGATATAGCCCGTTTCAAGCGATCCTGTGGAAGACTCAGGCGCGCTTAGACAAGCCATCCCATGGCGACGCACAGTAGCAGGACGGCACCGAGCACGCCGCGATAGATGACGAACGGCCAGGCCGAAAAACGCTCCAGCACGCGCATCAGCCCCCATATGGCGAAGAAGGCGGAGATCGAGGCAACGACCAGCCCGACGGCGAGGACCGACCAGCCATGGGCGTCGAGATGGACCTTGTGCAGTTCCCAAAGCTCCTTGAGACCGGCGAGCGCAATCGCGGGCAACCCGAGCAGGAACGAGAAGCGCGCCGCTTCGGCCCGCTTGAAGCCGAGCCCCAGTGCCGCGGTCAGGGTCGAGCCCGAGCGCGACACGCCGGGGATGAGCGCGCCGATCTGGGCGACACCGACGAGCAGCGCATCTGCCAGCGACGCTTCGCCCATGGTGCGCCGGTGGCGTGCAAAAATCTCGGCCAGCGCCAGCATGATCGCCATGGCGATGCAGGCCCAGCCGATCACAGTCAGGCTGCGCAGCGGCGAATTGCAGGCGTTGAGCACGCCCGACAGCGCAACGCCGGCGATGACGATCGGGATCGTCGCCAATATGATCCAGAGCGCCAGCCGGAAATGCCGGTCAGCGAAATCGCGTCGCGCCAGTGCGTCGAGCGACCCAAACAGAGTATCCCTGACGTCACTCCAGAAATAGCTGACCACCGCGGCAAGGGCCGCAAGCTGCATGGCAGCGGAGAAGGCGGAACCGGGATCTTGCCAGCCGAGCACGGCCGGCACGATGCGCATATGGGCGGTCGAGGAAATCGGCAGCAGTTCGGTGATGCCTTGCACCACGCCGAGGAACGCCACCTTGGCAAATCCCAGGCCGACGAAGCCCGTGTCCAGGCCTTGAGTGCAGATGTCGGCCAATGTCGAATTCCATGCATGAGAGATCGGACTTGCGCGGACCGACCAGTATCGGTCAATCCCGGGCAAGCCTTATCGTCATGGGCAGGATAATCAATTTACGGATTTGTAAGCTGGTGTCGGGATGCACGCGATTCAAAACCAGCCCACCTTGGGGCCAGCTTGATATTCATAGGGAAAATCGCAACGTGATTAGTCGCAACGCGATTTACGGGCAGAGCCAGAGTTTCTGGCATGTCCTGGCGATCACATGCGCCGGCGGCACGTCAGGTTCATCGACGGAGGGCCGGCGAACCCGTTCGAGCAGCATGCGCACCTGTTCGGGGCGCACACGATCGCGCTCCATCACAAGCAGGACCATCGGATCGCTCAAAAGCTCATCCAGGGTGCTGATGCTGTCGTTCATCCGTCGTCTCCTCGAATGCCGTGCCCGCGCCCCTTAAATAGGGAGACAAAGATGGCCCGCCAATGACGCTTTGCCGGCTATCTCGTGTCTCTTTCGATTAAATTTTGGTCATGGTTACGCTCTTCCTTCTCTCCCTGCGGACGAAGGAAAAACTAGCCTGGCGGCGGAGCGCCTTCGTACTGCGGCAAGCCGTCATCGAGCATCAGCCAGGGCTGCTTCGAGGCCGTGAAAATATGCATTTGCGGCTTGAAAACTGTGGGATCGTCGAGCGAACCTGTGGTGATGCCGATGATGCCCGCGGAATCGCGCCGGGAGAACATCGTCGTGCCGCAGCTCGGGCAAAAGCCGCGTTTGAGGTCCGGCGAGGAGTTTATCGTCGCCAGTGGCCCGTCCACCGTCAAATCGTCGATGCGAAACAGCACGCGGGCGTTGAAGGCGGCACCGATCGCCCTCTGGCAAACCCGGCAGTGGCAGATGCGTTCGTTGATGGGGGCCGCGTCCGTGCGGTAGCGCACCGCCTTGCACAGGCATCCGCCCTCATATCTTGCCATCGCCCGGATCCATTGGTGGAGAGAATAAGCGGCACCGTAGCGGCGGGACCGATTGGGTCAATTGAAAAGCTTTGATACAACGTCATCGATTATGGTGATGCGGGTGGAACTGAGGCCATGACGGCGGACATCGAAACCATCGGCATTGCGGACCTGTTCGGGCCGCCCTCGCCCGCTCGCGACCGCACCGACGCCAGGATCATGGCGGCAGCCTCCGGAATCGGCTTCATGGCGGTCCGGGACTTTCCCGGCGACGACTGGCTGACGCCGGACAAACGCGCACAATTGCTGCGCATCTTCTCGCTTGCCGACGCCGAAAAGCAGAAACTGCTGCGCTGGAATTTCGACCGCACGAAAAACAATTTCTATCGCGGCTGGTTCCCGCTGCAGCCGACAGCCGTTTCCTACAAGGAAGGCATCGACATGGGACCGGATCTCGCCCATGCGGCTGATGTCCCGGCTTCCGACGATCCGTTGTGCGAGCCGACACCCTTGCCGACCGAAGACGCTCTGCCAGGCTGGCGCGCGGCGGCAGCGGATTACTATCGCGCGATGGAGACTGTGGGCAACGCACTGATGCGCTCGATCGCCCGCGGGCTTGGCCTGCCGGAAACCATCTTCGACGCCTATTTCAAGCATGGCATCTCGACGCTGCGGCTGATCCGTTATCCCCTGCGTGACGCCAATGCCGGGGTCGACACCAGCGGGCCGGAGTTTTCGGTTGTCCACAAGGGTGAGACGCGCACCATCATCGGCCGCGAGCATGCCGATTCCGGCTTCGTCACCTTGCTGGCGCAGGACGGCGTCGAGGGCTTGCAGGCCAAGAACCTTGCCGGCGAATGGATCGACGTGCCGCCGGCCAACGGCACGCTTGCGGTCAATTTCGGCCAGCTGCTGGAACGCTGGACCGGCGGGCGCGTCCGGGCAACGCGGCACCGGGTGATTGCCCCGAAGACGGCGCGCTTCTCGATCCCGTTCTTCTACGAACCGCGCGTCGACGCCGAGATTGCGCCGTTGCCGCTGACCGGCGCGGAGCCCTTCGAGCCGTTTCTCTACGGCGACTATCTCTGGGAAGCGGCGACGAATTTCGTCGAGATGAGCGGCATCAAGCATCTCAGGCAGCCGCGCCGCGCCAAGGCTTCATAAACAAAGCCGCCGGCCGCCTCATGAGAGACGGCCGGCGGGAATCGACGGGCGGTCATCCCGTTTCGCTGACGACCTCGTCCCAGGTCTTCACCTTGGTCTCGCCATAGAGGAAAGGCA
>NZ_RZRQ01000788.1:0-342 GCF_003997785.1 Mesorhizobium sp. M7D.F.Ca.US.004.01.2.1
CCGTCCTGTCGGCCGATGTGCGCGACCTGACCGAAGGCAACACGGCCGCCGACATCTCGACGTCGGGCACGCTCACCATCTCCGATGTCGACAGCGATCCCCACTTCGTGCCCCAGGTGGCTGCCGCCGGCAGCTACGGCACCTTCGACCTCGATGCCAACGGCAACTGGACCTACACGGCATCCTCCGCCCATGACGAGTTCGTCGCCGGCACCACCTACACCGACACCTTCAATGTCGTCAGCGCCGACGGCACCGCCACCACCGTGACCGTCCACATCCTGGGCACCAACGACGCGGCCGTCCTGTCGGCCGATGTGCGCGACCTGACCGAAGGCAACA
>NZ_RZRQ01000789.1:0-340 GCF_003997785.1 Mesorhizobium sp. M7D.F.Ca.US.004.01.2.1
ACCTACACCGACACCTTCAATGTCGTCAGCGCCGACGGCACCGCCACCACCGTGACCGTCCACATCCTGGGCACCAACGACGCGGCCGTCCTGTCGGCCGATGTGCGCGACCTGACCGAAGGCAACACGGCCGCCGACATCTCGACGTCGGGCACGCTCACCATCTCCGATGTCGACAGCGATCCCCACTTCGTGCCCCAGGTGGCTGCCGCAGGCAGCTACGGCACCTTCGACCTCGATGCCAACGGCAACTGGACCTACACGGCATCCTCCGCCCATGACGAGTTCGTCGCCGGCACCACCTACACCGACACCTTCAATGTCGTCAGCGCCGACGGCA
>NZ_RZRQ01000790.1:0-340 GCF_003997785.1 Mesorhizobium sp. M7D.F.Ca.US.004.01.2.1
TGCCGTCGGCGCTGACGACATTGAAGGTGTCGGTGTAGGTGGTGCCGGCGACGAACTCGTCATGGGCGGAGGATGCCGTGTAGGTCCAGTTGCCGTCGGCATCGAGGTCGAAGGTGCCGTAGCTGCCGGCGGCAGCCACCTGGGGCACGAAGTGGGGATCGCTGTCGACATCGGAGATGGTGAGCGTGCCCGACGTCGAGATGTCGGCGGCCGTGTTGCCTTCGGTCAGGTCGCGCACATCGGCCGACAGGACGGCCGCGTCGTTGGTGCCCAGGATGTGGACGGTCACGGTGGTGGCGGTGCCGTCGGCGCTGACGACATTGAAGGTGTCGGTGTAGGT
>NZ_RZRQ01000791.1:0-311 GCF_003997785.1 Mesorhizobium sp. M7D.F.Ca.US.004.01.2.1
CGAAGGCAACACGGCCGCCGACATCTCGACGTCGGGCACGCTCACCATCTCCGATGTCGACAGCGATCCCCACTTCGTGCCCCAGGTGGCTGCCGCAGGCAGCTACGGCACCTTCGACCTCGATGCCGACGGCAACTGGACCTACACGGCATCCTCCGCCCATGACGAGTTCGTCGCCGGCACCACCTACACCGACACCTTCAATGTCGTCAGCGCCGACGGCACCGCCACCACCGTGACCGTCCACATCCTGGGCACCAACGACGCGGCCGTGCTGTCGGCCGATGTGCGCGACCTGACCGAAGGCAACA
>NZ_RZRQ01000792.1:0-306 GCF_003997785.1 Mesorhizobium sp. M7D.F.Ca.US.004.01.2.1
GGCTATGACGTCGAAGCCCGCCGCTGGCCGGACTGGATCGCGGCGGCCGGAATGCGCATGGAACTGCTGCCGCGCGTCGTCGAACCGGGCGATGTCACCGGCGCTCTCACCGCTGCCGCCGCGGAGCCGTCCGTCGTGCCAGCGACAACGACCACATCGCGCGGCAAGCCGAACAGCTCCGCGGCGGCCATCGGCGACGGCGTCACCGCGCTGGGGTCGTCGCTGACCATCAAGATCCTGTCCGACCGGTCGATCTCGGCGCCTCGCTTCGGCATCTACAGCCATCGGCTCGGCAACGCCTGGCTG
>NZ_RZRQ01000793.1:0-249 GCF_003997785.1 Mesorhizobium sp. M7D.F.Ca.US.004.01.2.1
CAACTCGTCTGATGACAAGAAGTGCTACATTCATATACAAACAAAACATTCACGGATACGTCAAGGCGAAATTTGTTTCCGCCGGGTGTGTTCCTGCGTATATGAAGGGTGAAATTCACTGGAGGGAGGATACCAATGAACAGACTGCTTTCCGGCGTGTGCGCCGGTGCATTGTTGCTTGCGTCAGGCGCAGGCGCTGCCCTTGCCGGCGACCTGCCCGGCAAGTTCGAAGGCGTGACCGTCGACGTG
>NZ_RZRQ01000794.1:0-248 GCF_003997785.1 Mesorhizobium sp. M7D.F.Ca.US.004.01.2.1
ACCGACACCTTCAATGTCGTCAGCGCCGACGGCACCGCCACCACCGTGACCGTCCACATCCTGGGCACCAACGACGCGGCCGTCCTGTCGGCCGATGTGCGCGACCTGACCGAAGGCAACACGGCCGTCGACATCTCGACGTCGGGCACGCTCACCATCTCCGATGTCGACAGCGATCCCCACTTCGTGCCCCAGGTGGCTGCCGCCGGCAGCTACGGCACCTTCGACCTCGATGCCGACGGCAACTG
>NZ_RZRQ01000795.1:0-247 GCF_003997785.1 Mesorhizobium sp. M7D.F.Ca.US.004.01.2.1
GGGCCAGCGTCAGCAGCGCCTTGGCGCCGTCGCGCGCATCGATCATCATGCCACGTGGACCAAGGTTGCCGGCAATCCAGCCGCCGACCACCGGTTCGGCGGTCTTCCACATATTGAAAGCCGGGTCCGCCTCGGTGATGGTCAGCGTCACATAGTCGGGCAGTGAAATGCCGATCGGCCTCTCTTCGTAGAGCTGGACCGTCACCATCATGCCGTCCTGCAGGAACGCAGCACGATCGCCGACGAA
>NZ_RZRQ01000796.1:0-243 GCF_003997785.1 Mesorhizobium sp. M7D.F.Ca.US.004.01.2.1
GGCATCGAGGTCGAAGGTGCCGTAGCTGCCTGCGGCAGCCACCTGGGGCACGAAGTGGGGATCGCTGTCGACATCGGAGATGGTGAGCGTGCCCGACGTCGAGATGTCGGCGGCCGTGTTGCCTTCGGTCAGGTCGCGCACATCGGCCGACAGCACGGCCGCGTCGTTGGTGCCCAGGATGTGTACGGTCACGGTGGTGGCGGTGCCGTCGGCGCTGACGACATTGAAGGTGTCGGTGTAGGT
>NZ_RZRQ01000797.1:0-238 GCF_003997785.1 Mesorhizobium sp. M7D.F.Ca.US.004.01.2.1
TCCTTGACGTCCGGCAGCCGCTCGAAATCGAAATTGCCGCCCGAAACCACGGCAACGATGGTCTTGCCCCTGATCTCCTTCCTGGAGAAATCCTCAGCGCATCGATCGCCAGCGCGCCGGCCGGCTCGCAGAAGACGAAGCGCGCTTCCCGGCCCTGATCGGCGAAATAGTGGGTGACGCCGGCGGCAAGCCCGCCACCGCCAACCGGCAGCATGATGATATCGGGCATGCGGGCGCC
>NZ_RZRQ01000079.1:0-21220 GCF_003997785.1 Mesorhizobium sp. M7D.F.Ca.US.004.01.2.1
GACCTCGACGTCGTCGTCGACCGCATCGTCGTGCGCGGCGATCTGGCAACGCGGCTTGCCGATTCCATCGAAACAGCGCTGAAGCTGGCCGAGGGACTGGCGGTCGCCGAATTTGCCGACAAGCCGCTGGATTCCAGCCAGACCGGCGAGGATTCGGTCAACAAGTCGAAGAACGAGACGCATGAGCGCATCCTGTTCTCGGAAAAGTTCGCTTGCCCGGTTTCCGGCTTCACCATTCCGGAAATCGAACCGCGCCTGTTCTCGTTCAACAACCCGTTCGGCGCCTGCCCGACCTGCGACGGCCTCGGCAGCCAGCGCGCCATCGACGGCAATCTGATCGTGCCGGACGAAAACATCTCGCTGCGCGACGGCGCCGTCAGCCCGTGGGCCAAGTCGACCTCGCCCTATTACGCGCAGACGCTGGAAGCGCTCGGCAAGGCTTATGGCTTCAAGCTCGGCGACAAGTTCAAGGATCTAACCACGGAAGCCCAGGAAGCAATCCTGCGCGGCACCGGCGAGCGCGAAATCACCTTCCAGTATGATGACGGCCTGCGCTCCTACAAGACGACAAAGACTTTCGAAGGCGTCATCCCCAATCTGGAGCGGCGCTGGAAAGAGACTGAATCCGCCTGGATGCGCGAGGAGATCGAGCGCTTCATGTCGGCCACGCCTTGCCCGGTCTGCAAGGGTTATCGGCTGAAGCCCGAGTCGCTGGCGGTGAAAATCGCCGGCAAGCACATCGGCGAAGTCACCGAGCTTTCCATCCGCAAGGCCGACCAGTGGTTCACCGACCTGCCGGCGTCACTCAACGACAAGCAGAACGAGATTGCGGTGCGGGTCTTGAAGGAGATCCGCGAGCGGCTGCGCTTTCTCAACGATGTCGGGCTCGACTATCTGACGCTGTCGCGCAATTCCGGCACGCTGTCGGGCGGCGAGAGCCAGCGCATCCGGCTGGCGTCGCAGATCGGCTCCGGCCTCACCGGCGTGCTCTATGTGCTGGACGAACCGTCGATCGGCCTGCACCAGCGCGACAATGCCCGCCTGCTGGATACGCTCAAGCACCTGCGCGATATCGGCAACACCGTGATCGTCGTCGAACATGATGAAGACGCCATCCTGCATGCCGACTATGTCGTCGACATGGGTCCGGCCGCCGGTATCCATGGCGGCGAGATCATCGCCCAGGGCACGCCGCAGCAGGTCATGGCCAATCCCAATTCGATCACCGGCAAATATCTGTCGGGCGCGCTCGAAGTGGCGACGCCTGGCGTGCGGCGCGAGGCGAAGAAGAACCGGCGCCTCAAGATCGTCGGCGCGCGCGGCAACAATCTGAAGAACGTCACCGCCGAAATCCCGCTCGGCACCTTCACAGCCGTGACCGGCGTGTCGGGCGGCGGCAAATCGACCTTCCTGATCGAGACGCTGTTCAAGGCGGCGTCGCGCCGCATCATGGGCTCGCGTGAGCATCCTGCCGACCACGACCGCATCGAAGGCCTCGAATTCCTGGACAAGGTCATCGACATCGACCAGTCGCCCATTGGCAGGACCCCGCGCAGCAACCCTGCCACCTATACCGGTGCCTTCACGCCGATCCGCGACTGGTTCGCCGGTCTGCCCGAAGCCAAGGCGCGCGGCTATCAGCCGGGCCGGTTCTCCTTCAACGTCAAGGGCGGCCGCTGCGAGGCCTGCCAGGGCGACGGCGTCATCAAGATCGAGATGCATTTCCTCCCCGACGTCTACGTCACTTGCGACGTGTGCCACGGCAAGCGCTACAACAGAGAGACGCTCGATGTCCTGTTCAAGGGCAAATCGATCGCCGACGTGCTCGACATGACGGTCGAGGAAGGCGTCGATTTCTTTGCCGCCGTGCCCGGCGTGCGCGACAAGCTCGACACGTTGAAGCAGGTCGGCCTCGGCTATATCCATATCGGCCAGCAGGCGACGACGCTGTCCGGCGGTGAGGCGCAGCGCATCAAGCTCGCCAAGGAACTGTCGCGCAAGGCGACCGGCAAGACGCTGTACATCCTGGACGAGCCGACCACCGGCCTGCATTTCCACGACGTCGCCAAGCTGTTGGAAGTGCTGCACGAACTGGTCGACCAGGGCAACACGGTGGTGGTCATCGAGCACAATCTCGAGGTGATCAAGACCGCCGACTGGGTGCTCGATCTCGGCCCCGAAGGCGGCGACGGCGGCGGCGAACTGGTCGCCTCCGGCACGCCGGAAGCCATTGTCCGCGAAAAGCGCAGCTACACCGGCCAGTTCCTCAAGGAACTGCTGGAGCGTCGCCCCGGAGGCAAGCGCGAAGCGGCGGAGTGACGATCGGACCGGTTGGCGCCTGGAGAGCTTTTGAATGACAATCAGAAGAGCGCTTGCCGGTGATCTCCAAACCGTCGTCTCGCTGACGCAAGCGGCCTATGCGCCGTACACCGCCCTGTTCGGCGCGCCGCCGATCCCGGTCACCGAGGACTATGCGCCACGCATCGAGGGTGGCGAAGTCTGGCTGCTCGAGGACGGCGGCGAGCTTGCCGGAGTGCTCACGCTGGAGCGGCATGACGACCACGGGATGATCTTCTCCGTCGCCGTCTCCCCTGACTTTCAAGGCAAAGGCTTCGGCATTGCGCTGCTGAAACACGCTGACGAACAGACGCGCCTGGGGGCCTGCCCGAGGTGCGGCTTTACACCAACGCCAGGATGGAGCGGAACATCGCACTCTATCTGGCCTACGGTTTCCACGAAACGGGTCGCCGGCCCAATCCCTACCGGCCAGGATGGGTGCTCGTCGACATGGCCAAAACCGTCGATGAGATCACCGCGGCCTGATCTTTTTCAGCATTTGGGAGGATGACAATGAGCACATCGGGAACAATCCGCGCCGGCATGGGCGGCTGGACCTTCGAGCCCTGGGATACGTCCTTCTATCCCGACAAGCTTTCCAAGGCCAAGCAGCTGAACTACGCCACTCGGCAGGTGCCGAGCATCGAGGTCAACGGCACCTATTATTCCAGCTTCAAGGAGCCGACCTTCGTCAAATGGGCCAGCGAGGCGCCGGACGGTTTCGTCTATGCGCTGAAGGGCAACCGCTTCGTCACCAACCGGCGCGTGCTCGGCGAGGCCGGCGAGTCGATGATGCGTTTCCTCGGCTCGGGCGTTGCCGCGCTCGGCGAAAAGCTCGGGCCGATCCTGTGGCAGTTCGCGCCGACGAAAAAGTTCGATCCGGACGATTTCGAAGCTTTCCTGAAACTGCTGCCGGAAAAGCAGGACGGCGTTGCGCTGCGCCACGCGGTCGAAGTGCGCAACGACAGTTTTATCGTGCCGGAATTCGCCGCGCTCGTGCGCAAGTACGAGGTCGCGATCGTCTATGCCGACCATGCCAAATATCCTGATATCGCCGACGTCACCGGCGATTTCATCTATGCCCGGCTGCAGACTGGCAGCGACGACAATCCCGACTGCTACACGCCGAAGGGCCTCGATGAATGGGCGGCGCGCGCCAAGACCTGGGCGGAAGGCAAGGTGCCTGCCGATCTCCGACGCGCCGATCCTTCGACCGAGGCGCCGGTCAAGCCACGCGACGTATTCGTCTACTTCATCACCGAGGGCAAGGTGCGCGCGCCGTTCGGTGCCATGGCGCTGATGAAGCGCGTGGCGGATTAGAGCAGCTAGCCTGCGGCGCTATCCTTCCGTTTAAGCGTCGAATTCCACACTCTCGGGTCCGGTCCGGCAACTCCTGTCGGAACCTGCAGGGCAGGTTGACCGTTTTTGCCTCACTAGCGGGCGACCGGGCGGGTGCCTCGCGTGGATGCGATAGGCTCGCTGCTCGCCAAGACCGGTTTTTCCCAGAGATGGCCAGGCGCGCCCAACCGGCGGAACGCTGGCATCAGGAGAACCGGAAGAAAGCGAGGAAAGATGGCGATCATCCTGATCGGGGCGTTGCTCACCATCGCCGGCGTTGTGTACATGGCGGTCGCCGTTCTCAGACGCGGGCGGCTCAGTGATCCAACGCCCGTAGCTTCAGACCGCCCGATGCCCAATCTCGCAACGTCCGGCCCGACGCTTGAGCCACGACGGCGCGGATTAGGCTTCCTCGGCCTATCACAGAATTGGCCGGGGCTGCTGATGATGGCTGTCGGCGTCATTCTGCTATTGTCGGGGGTGATCCTCTAACCCAATAAGCCAAGGATTCGCCGCCGTCGTAACCTTATCGATACCTCCTTGCTGCATGAATCCAGGCAGGCCAAGTCACAGATTTGGGGCAAGGAAACGAGGGGCATGTCGCTCGACTACACTTCACTTCTGCTGGCTGTCGGTTTTTCCGCCGCCTGCCTGAGCCTGACATTGTTCGGCATGTGGCTGACCGCTCGCTCGGAGAGGTTCCTGCTGACATGGGCGATCAGCCTGGTGTTCATGGTCGGCGATATTTTTATCTATGACGCCTATATCGACATGCCTGGGCGCCTGCTGGGCATCGCCACGCTGGCTTTCCTTCTGCTCGGTTTTTCGACAATGCTGGGCGCCGCCTACCAGTTCAGGACCGGCGGCTCGCCAATGCCGCGAATGGCGATTGCCAGCGCCATTTCGCTGGTTGTGACGTTGCCTCCCATGGCTCTTGGCTATGACGGGCTGGGCTTCATGTTCGAAAACGCCTTTGCCGCATTGCTTCTGTTCGCAACGGCGCTCGAATACTGGAAAGGCCGCGACGAAGCCCCTGCCCTCACGATCGGCATCACCGCGCTCTATTCGGCCACGGCCACGTCCTTCGCTCTGTGCGCCATGGTTCTTGCCTGGGATGGAAAGCTGATCCTCGGACATGCGCCCAGCAACTGGGCCGAGGAGCTGAGCCTCATCATCGTCATCGCCAGCATGACCGGGATTGGAGCCTTGTCGTTGGCGCTCAATCAGGGGCGTCTGGCCAGGCATCATCGCCACAATGCCCTGACCGACCCGCTGACAGGCCTGCTCAACCGCCGCGCCCTGTTCGACCTGCACGGTGATGCCCCGATCGGCGCCTTCACGGCGGTGGTCGTCTTCGACCTCGACAGCTTCAAGGCCATCAACGACGAATTCGGCCATGCCGCCGGCGATGAGGTGCTGAGGATGTTCGCCCAGGACCTCGCCGGCAATCTTCGCCCGGCCGACGTCGCCGCGCGCATGGGCGGCGAGGAATTCGCGCTGGTGCTGAAGCGGACCTTGCCCGAGACGGTGGAAGCCACCGCCGAGGCCATACGGGCAGCTTTCGCCGCACGTCGCATCGAAACCGAGACCGGTTTGCTGACATGCACGGTCAGTGCCGGATTTGCCCTCGGCACCAAGGAGGGTCTCAGCTTCGACAAGGTGCTCAGCGCCGCCGACAAGGCGCTCTATGCCGCCAAGCGCGGCGGCCGCAACCGCGTCACCGCCTCGGCATTCCGGCGCGCGGGTTAGACTGGTCAGCCTTCATATCTTACTGCCAACTATCCGTGACTTCCTGCATCGTCACTGCCTCGACCTGCTCACTGAACCGCGAACGATAAAGCTCCATCAGCGCATCATGCGTTTGATCCGCGGAGCTGCAGATGGCGTCGGTGACAAGAACGACGCGAAAGCCGCGATCGATGGCGCCCAGCACCGTGCAGCAGGGCGTCGAGATGCCCTTCGGTCCATGGCGAATAGACGTGCTTGTCGACGAGCTTGGCCGGCGGCACGAACCGTGCAAGTTGTGGCATGAGCTCGATCAGGCCCGGATCGATATGGGAAAGCGTCACCTCTGCCCACCGGCGATAGTAGCTCGCCCACATCCCCGGTCCCTCACCTGGCCGCTCGGCCGGGATAAAGCGGGTGAAAAGTGTTCGCTGCGGATGTCTGGCGACCAGTTCCTCTATGGCCGGCACCACTTTCTCGGCCCATGGTACCGCCCAAGGCCCGGCGGGTCCAAACAAGCGCTGCATGTCGACGCAGATATGCAGGCAATTTTCGCCAAGCCGTCCGTATACTAGCCCTTTAGCCGCCACAGCCGGTCTCCGTCGACTGCGCTGTACTGACCTGTCCGCCTGGCGGCTTCCGCCTCGGCCACGTCACCCTGTCATCCTTACAAAGTTGGGGGCCAGCCGAAGCCAGCCCCTGTTGATCCTCAATCCTGATGCTCAGGCATGGCCTTGAGCTGTTCTTTGGTCCAAGTGGTGACCGCATGAACGTCGCCGTTCTCGTCGCGCATGAAGTCCAGCTGGTTGGCCGGTACGGCAACCGGTTTTGCGCCGATGCCCAGGAAGCCGCCGACGTCGACGACGACCTCGCTGCCGTGCAAGTGAGAGACTGTACCGACCTTCTCATCCTCCGCACCGTAAATGGTCGCGCCGTCGAGTATGTCGGAGGTCAATTCATTGCTGGTAAGGCGTACGTGGTTGGTGTGATCCATAGCTGCATCTCCTGTTGGAACTGTTGCAACCTGCGACCGGACGAACGGTTCCGCGTGGATTGATACCGCGCGATAAAGTCTGACGGGCAGCACGTGCTGGAATTAGACGGGCAGCCAGCGAGAGTCGCAACCTCGATCCACTCAACGGCGAGCTGAAAAGGCCTTCACACCCATCTTGATGGCCTTGCGAGCTTCGGCGGCATTTTGCCAGCCTTTAAACTTGATGGTCTTGCCGGTTCCAAGCACCGAGGAGACAAAGAACTGCTCGATCTCACGCCGCAGGTCATCTGGAACGTGATCCGCCGCAACGGGCTCATCGGGAGCATCCTCCCTGTGCGGACAGAAGACATAGCGGTCGTTGCGCAGAACCTCACCGCCTTCGTCCTTCTGCTTGACGCGCAAGGCGCCTAGCAAGTTGCATTTGATCACGACTCCGGGAGCCGTGGCTGCCTGATGAATCACAAGCCCATCAAGAGGGTCGCCGTCTTCGCCTAGCGTCGAAGGAATGAAGCCCCAGTCATAGGGATACATCATGCCGACCGGCAAGGGACGGACATAGCCGAACATCTGCGTTCGCGGCTCGAAGGCCAGTTTCGCCGTCGCGCCACGTGGCGTTTCGACCACCACTCTGATGAGGCCCTTCGTGATTGTGGTCAGCTTCAGATAATTGGGCATCAAGATGCCTCTCGTTTTTGGTTGTGTGGCAGCGATGGAACTTCACAACGCGAAGAATGTTCCGAAAGGCAAAACCTGTCGGGAGAGCCCATGCATGACAAAAGCTTCGCTGCACCTTCTGAAGGGGATCGGTTATTTAATCTCGACCGGGAGTGTGATCCTGCTCGCCATCGTGAGTTGGTCGAGCGCTGCAAAAAGCCCAGTGCTTACCGCCTGTTTGATTGGCGGCGCAGCGCTGTCCATCGTCGGGATGTTCTGCCGTTGGCTGACCTACCAAATCGAGAAGCGCCGGCAGGACAACTAGATGAAGGGCATTTCGATATGTTGGAGCTCGGGGGCAGATAGTTAAGCCCGCGCGCAGAGCGATCAGCTATGCTGCGTCAGTGATGTAAACCGACTGCGATCTAAGCGAACCTATGCCGCCATGACGATTTCATTGAAGGCATCCAGGTCGACATAGAAGACCTTGGTGATCTCCTCGATCAGGTCGTCGTATTCGCAGCCCTGTGACCTCAAGATATTGATGGCAGCGATGATGTCGACGCGTTCGGTAAGCCGCCGCTTCTGGTAGTCCTCGACGTAACGTTCCATGGCTGTCCCTTAGCCTGTGTGCCCAAACGCGTTTGAACGACAGAGATCGCAGGAGGGAAGCTAGGAAGCTTTGCTTGCGTGAAACTTGCCCGGTGCTAGCCGCGCCCTCGATCTGCGATAACCAGACTGATACGGAAGCGGCCGACTCACAAAAGCCATGGGAAAGACTAGCACGCAGCTCATGGTGCGCTAGTGACGCAGATGGCTGGATCGGAGAAATATTAGACTTGCGAATGATTTCGGACCGTCGGCTGAAGTCCAACGACGATTCTAGACGGTCAGGAACTTCCTGACATCAGCACGGTCCAAATCTTCCGCCGGGCCGGTATGGACGATCAGACCCCGGTCCATGATGTTGACCTCGTCGGCGAGCTCTCGGCAGAAATCGAGATACTGTTCGACCAAAAGCACCGCGATGCCGGCCTGGTCGCGCAGATAGCGGATGGCGCGGCCGATATCCTTGATGATCGACGGCTGGATGCCTTCGGTCGGCTCGTCGAGCACCAGCAGCTTCGGCCGCATCACCAATGCCCTGCCGATGGCGAGCTGCTGCTGCTGCCCTCCGGAAAGGTCGCCGCCACGGCGGCCGAGCATTTGCTTCAGCACCGGGAACAATTCGAAGACATGCGCCGGAATGTTGCGGTCGGCCCGTTTCAGCGGCGCAAAGCCCGATTCCAGGTTCTCCCGCACGGTGAGCAGCGGAAAAATCTCCCTGCCCTGTGGCACGAATGCGATGCCCGACCGGGCGCGGTCATACGCCGCGCTCCGGTCGAGCGCCTTCCCCTCGAAGGCAACGCTTCCGCTCGTCAGCCGGTGGTGGCCGACGATCGATCTCATCAAACTGGTCTTGCCGACGCCGTTGCGGCCGAGCACGCAGGTGATCTTGCCGGCGCCGGCCTTCAGCGACACCCCGCGCAGCGCCTGGGCGGCGCCGTAGTGCAGCGTGGCATTGGAAACTTCGAGCATGTCAGCGCCTTCTCCAGAACCTGAGAAACGACAGATCGAAGCGATGGAATTGCACCCGCCAGACCATATTCATCTCCCCAGATAGACTTCGACGACGCGCTCGTCGGCCGACACGAAATCGAGCGTGCCTTCGCTAAGCACCGAGCCCTCATGCAGGCAGGTGACCTTGACGCCGAGCTCGCGCACGAAATGCATGTCGTGTTCGACGACGATGACCGAATGGTCGCGCGCGATGTCCTTGAGCAGGCGCGCGGTTTCCTCGGTCTCGGCGTCGGTCATGCCGGCGACCGGTTCGTCGACCAGAAGCAACTTCGGATCCTGCGCCAGCAGCATGCCGATCTCGAGCCACTGCTTTTGTCCATGGCTGAGATTGGCCGCCAATTCGTTACGCTTGTCGCCAAGCCGGATGATGCCGAGGATGTCGTCGATCTGTCGCGTCTCGGCGGCCGAGCGGCGATGAAACAGCGCCGGAAAGATCGAGCGCGGCCCCTTCAGCGCCAGCATCAGGTTTTCCTCGATCGTGTGGCTTTCGAACACAGTCGGCTTCTGGAACTTGCGGCCGATGCCCATCATGGCGATCTCGGCTTCGTCATGCTTGGTCAGATCGACCTGGCCGTCGAAGAACACCTCGCCCTCATCGGGCCGCGTCTTGCCGGTGACGATGTCCATCATCGTCGTCTTGCCGGCTCCGTTGGGGCCGATGATGGCGCGCATCTCGCCCTTGTCGAGCACCAGCGACAGATTGTTGATGGCGCGAAAACCATCGAAGGAAACCGAGACGCCGTCGAGATAGAGGATGGTGTTCGACTTTGACATGGCCGCTCACTCCGCCGGCTGCGGTTCGGGGCTGGATGCGGACCAGTCGCCGGGCTTTCTCGCCGCGCTGCGCACGATTTTCGCCGGCGGCTGGACGTCAGGGTCGGCGCCGGCTTCCTCGGCAATCGAAGCTGCTCGCAACGCTCTGGCGTTGCCGCGCCAGCTGTCCCACATGCCGATGATGCCCTTGGGCAGCAAAAGCGTGACGGCGACGAACAGCCCACCCAAGGCAAACAGCCAGAATTCCGGCAGCACGCCGGTGAACCAGGACTTGCCGGCATTGACCAGCAACGCACCGATGATCGGCCCGACGATGGTGCCGCGCCCGCCGACGGCCGCCCATACCACGACTTCAATCGAATTGGCCGGCTCGAATTCGCCGGGGTTGATGATGCCGACCTGCGGCACGTAGAGCGCGCCGGCGATGCCGGCCATGACGGCCGAGACGGTGAAGGCGAACAGTTTTACGTTCTCCGCCCGCCAGCCAAGGAAGCGCGTGCGGCTCTCGGCATCGCGTACCGCCATCAAGAGCTTGCCGTATTTGGAGCCGACGATCGCCCAGGTGACGAAGACGGCGACCGCGAGCGTGACCGCACTGGCGGCAAACAGCGCCGAACGCGTCGCGTCGGCCTGCACGTTGAAGCCCAGAATGTCCTTGAAATCGGTCAGGCCGTTGTTGCCGCCGAAACCCATGTCGTTGCGGAAAAAGGCGAGCAGCAGCGCATAGGTCATCGCCTGGGTGATGATCGAGAGATAAACGCCGGTGACGCGGCTGCGGAAGGCGAACCAGCCGAAGACGAAAGCCAGCAGGCCAGGCACCGCCAGCACCATGAGGCCGGCAAACCAGAAATGGTCGAAGCCATACCAGAACCACGGCAATTCCTTGTAGTTCAGGAACACCATGAAGTCGGGCAGGATCGGGTTGCCATAGACGCCGCGCGAGCCGATCTGGCGCATCAGATACATGCCCATCGCATAACCGCCGAGCGCGAAGAAGGCGCCGTGGCCGAGCGAGAGAATGCCGCAATAGCCCCAGACAAGATCGAGCGCCAAGGCGAGCAGCGCATAGCAGAGATATTTGCCGGTCAGCGCGACGATATAGGATGGCACATAGAAGGCGTTGGCCGGCGAAACAGCCAGGTTGAGCAGCGGCACGACGATGGCCGCCGCCAGCAGGATGAAGATCGTGATGGCGATGCGGCTGTCCGCGCCGGCAGCGAAGAAGCGTCCCGTGATCATGCTTCCACCGCCCTGCCCTTGAGCGCGAACAGGCCGCGCGGGCGCTTCTGGATGAACAGGATGATCAGCACCAGCACGACGATCTTGCCAAGCACCGCACCGGCATAGGGCTCGAGGAACTTGTTGACGATGCCGAGCGAGAAGGCGCCGACAAGCGTACCCCACAGATTGCCGACACCGCCGAAGACGACGACCATGAAGCTGTCGATGATGTAGCCGCGGCCGAGATTGGGCGAGACATTGTCGATCTGGCTAAGCGCGACACCGGCAATGCCGGCGATGCCGGAGCCGAGCGCGAAGGTCAGCGCGTCGACCCATGGCGTCCTGATGCCCATGGAGGCGGCCATGCGCCGGTTGGCGGTGACGGCGCGCATCTGCAGGCCCCAGGGCGTGCGCTTCATCACGTAGAGCAGGATGGCGAACACGGTGAGCGCGAAAACCAGGATCCATAGCCGGTTCCAGGTGATCGCAAGCTGCCCGACATTGAACGAGCCCGACATCCAGGAGGGGTTGCCGACCTCCTGGTTGGTCGGCCCGAAGATCGAGCGCACCGCTTGCTGCAGGATGAGCGAAACGCCCCATGTCGCCAGCAGTGTTTCCAGCGGCCGGCCATAAAGGAAGCGGATGACGCCGCGCTCGATGATCAGGCCAACCAGGGCCGAGACGAGGAAAGCGAGCGGCAGCGCGATGACCAGCGACCAGTCGAACAGGTTCGGAAAGGACGTACGGATCACTTGCTGGACGACGAAGGTCGTGTAGGCGCCGAGCATAACCATCTCGCCATGCGCCATGTTGATGACGCCCATGACGCCGAAGGTGATGGCAAGGCCGATCGCCGCCAGCAGCAGCACCGAGCCCAGCGAAATGCCGTACCAGATGTTCTGACCGGCATCCCAGAAGGCCAGCGTCGAATTGATGTTGGCGATCGCGGCCGTGGCAGCTTCCTTGACTGCGTCCGTGGAATTCGCCTCGACCGAAGTCAGCAGCGAAACCGCATCGCGGTCGCCCCGCGCCCCGATCAGCGCGATGGCAGCAAGCTTGTCGGCTTCAGGCTGATCGGAGACCAGCACGGAGGCGGCACGAGCCTGTTCGAGCAGAGCCTTGACGCTGGCCACGCTCTCGCTGGCGATTGCCGTGTCGAGCGGCCCGATGTTTGCCGCATCAGGGGTCTTGAACATGGTATCGGCGGCGGCAATACGCACGGCCGGGTCCTTGGCGCCAAGCGTCAGCGTGCCCAACGCATCGCGGATGACGCGGCGCAGCGTGTTGTTGACCTTGATCTTGGTGATGTCGTCCTTGGCGGCCTCGCCCGATGCCTCGCCGCTCAACGGGTTGGAAAGCTGGACGCTTTCGCCCGCTTCCTTGCCGGCAAACACCAGGGAATCGGCCTTGCGGACATAAAGGTTGCCGTCGGCGAGTGCCGCAAGCGGCCGTTCCACAGCCGGATCGCCGGTGGCCGCCAGTTCGTGGACGACGGCTCCGACCTCCGAAAAACCCTTGGCCGTCGCGAATTTGGCGATGATGCCGCGCAGATCGGCTTCGCTTGCGCCCGATGACGACAGCGTCGCCAGCAGGAACAACAGCGTCAGACCAATGGCGCGAAACAGGTTCATCGGCTCCAGGTGACCTTTGAAGAAGGTTGAATTGGGCGTCCGGACGGCGGAGGAAGCCGTCCGGACGCGCGCGGTCATGGGCATGGACCAAAGAGGTCCAGCCCGAGGGCATGGACCTGAAGGTCCAGCCCGGGGAGGATCAGTTTGTGCCCTTGCCGCCGCACTTGCCGGTGGCGACATTGAAGTTGCCGCAGGACAGAGGCGCGCGCCAATCGGAGATCAGGTCTTTGGAGTCAGGCAGATAGTCGGACCATTCGTCTCCCATCACCAAGCCAGGTGTGCGCGACACGGTTTCGAACTGGCCGTCGGCCTGGATTTCACCGATCAGCACCGGCTTGGTGATGTGGTGGTTCGGCATCATCGTCGAATAGCCGCCGGTCAGGTTCGGCACCGAGACACCGATCATGGCGTCGATGACCTTGTCCGGATCGGTGGTGCCGGCCTTCTCGACCGCCTTCACCCACATGTTGAAGCCGATATAGTGGGCTTCCATCGGGTCGTTGGTGGTGCGCTTGTCGTTCTTGATGAACTTGTGCCAGTCGGCTATGAACTTCTTGTTTTCGGGCGTGTCGACGCTCTCAAAGTAATTCCAGGCGGCGAGATGGCCAACCAGCGGCGCGGTGTCGAGACCGGCAAGCTCTTCCTCGCCGACCGAGAATGCCATGACCGGGATGTCCTCGGCCTTGATGCCCTGGTTGCCGAGTTCCTTGTAGAACGGCACGTTGGCGTCGCCGTTGACGGTCGAGACGACGGCGGTCTTCTTGCCGGCCGAACCGAACTTCTTGATCGCCGAAACCTCGGTCTGCCAGTCGGAGAAGCCGAACGGCGTGTAATTGACCATGATGTCTTCCGCCGCCACGCCCTTTGCCTTCAGATAGGCTTCGAGGATCTTGTTGGTGGTGCGCGGATAGACGTAGTCGGTGCCTTCCAGCACCCAGCGCTTCACCGAACCGCCATCCTCGCTCATGAGATAGTCGACGGCCGGGATGGCCTGCTGGTTCGGCGCCGCACCCGTGTAGAACACGTTGCGCTCGCTCTCCTCGCCCTCATACTGGACGGGATAGAACAGGATGTTGTCGAGTTCGGAGAACACCGGCAGAACCGACTTGCGCGACACCGAGGTCCAGCAGCCGAACACCGCCGCGACCTTGTCCTTGGAGATGAGCTCGCGCGCCTTTTCGGCAAACAGCGGCCAGTTGGAAGCCGGATCGACGACCACCGCCTCGAGCTTCTTGCCGAGCAGGCCGCCCTTGGCGTTCTGCTCGTCGATGAGCATCAGCATGGCGTCCTTCAGCGTCGTCTCCGAAATCGCCATGGTCCCCGACAGCGAATGGAGAATGCCGACCTTGATCGTGTCGTCGGCAGCCTTGGCGGGAGCGGACATCAACAGGCCGGCGGCAACCACGCTCGCCGAAAACATTTTTGTTATGGTCGAGAAATTACCCCTCATATTACAGACTCCCAAGCTGGTTGATTGCACCGCAACACTACAATGCAACCCCCATGCCAATCGCTTGGCGACACCAAATGGAGACCAATAAATCCAACATTATCAGCGGCTTGAAATATTAGGCTTACAAAAACAAAGAGAGCCGGTTAAAAATTGATTGAGAGAAATTTGCGCAGTGCACGCGACCGATGCCTAATTTTCGCCCACCTCTACTAGATGCCTAGATTTTGATCTTCGCAGGTGGATCACCGACGACCGATGTTGCGGCGCGGTGCAAAAATGGGGCAAGCTCGCTCCTCAAACGAGCGACGTCATGGCTTCAGGCATTTCACGCATCCTTATCGGCATACTGCTTCTGGCGGCAGCAACCGGGACCGCACGAGCCGATTTCAGCGATGGCAAGATGCCCGACGGTATCTATCACTGCGAGGTCTACCTGCTCGGCATGTTCCTCAGCCTCGGCGACATCACCATCAAGGGGAACGTCTACAGCGGCCCAATTTATACCGGCCTCGGCACCGCGCAGCAGGGGTACAACTATCAAATGGATGCAAACGGCGTGATCTCCTGGTTGGGACCGCTGGGCGGCTATACCGCCGGCGGCAACTCGCTGTCGCTGACCCAGGCAACGCTGGACGGCCAGAGCACGCCCTCCTTCGACATCATCATGAAGCAACCCGACGGCGCCTTCACCGCCTCGACCTGCACCAGGCAATGAGGCTGCAAGAAAAGGCGCGGAACCTTGTGGGCTCCGCGCCAGCAGGCAGTCGGGAGGATGTGACTAGATCGTCTTGGCCGACATCTGCGCGGCGATGTAGCCGGCCTGGCGGATCGCCAGCGACACGATCGTCAGGGTCGGGTTTTCGGCGGCTCCGGTCGTGAACTGGCTGCCATCCGACACGAACAGGTTCTTGATGTCGTGCGCCTGGCCGTGCTTGTTGACGACGCCGTCGGCCGCCTTCTCGCTCATCCGGTTGGTGCCGAGATTGTGGGTCGACGGATAGGGCGGCGTCGGGAAGGTGCGCGTGGCACCAACCGCAGCATAGAGCGCCGTGGCCTGCTTGTAGGCGTGGTTGCGCATCGCTGTGTCGTTCGGATGATCGTCGAAATGCACGTCGGCGATCGGCATCCCGTGCGCGTCCTTCTCGTCGGCATGCAGCGTGATGCGATTCTCCGCGCGCGGCATGTCCTCGCCGACAATCCACAGGCCGGCCATGTGGTCGTAGTGGTCGAGTGCGGTGGTGAACGAGCGGCCCCAGGCGCCGGGATCGAGGAAGGCCGCCATGAACGGCAGACCCAGTGACAGCGTCTCGAACTCGTAGCCGCCGACGAAACCACGTGACGGATCATGGCGCGCCTCGTCGCGGATGATGCCGGCCATGGTGGTGCCGCGATACATGTGCACCGGTTTGTCGAAGATGGCATAGACCGAGCCGGTGGTGTGGCGCATGTAGTTCTTGCCCACCTGCCCCGACGAGTTGGCAAGACCGTCAGGGAATTTGCCCGATGCCGAATTGAGCAGCAGCCTTGGGCTCTCGATCGAATTTCCCGCGACGGCGACGATGCGCGCCTTCTGCTCCTGGAGCTTGCCGTCCTTGTCGGCATAGACGACGCCGGTCACCTTTCCGCTAGCATCATGGTTGATCTTGATCGCCATGGCGTTCGGCCTGACTTCGAGATGGCCCGTCGCCTCGCCCTTGGGTATCTCGGTGTAGAGCGTCGACCATTTGGCGCCCCATTTGCAGCCCTGGAAGCAGAAGCCGGTCTGCTGGCAGGAATTACGATCGTCGCGCTCGACCGAATTGATCGCCATATTGCCGGTGTGGCATTCCTTGTAGCCGAGCTTGTCTGCGCCGGCCTTCAGCACCTTGAAATTGTTGTTGCCCGGCAGCCGCGGCCAGTCATTGGTGCCGGTGACGCCCATCTTGGCTTCGGCCTTGGCGTAGTAGGGTTCCATCTCGGCGAGCGTGATCGGCCAGTCGAGCAAATTGGCGCCTTCCAGTTTGCCGTAGGTCGACAGTGTCTTGAACTCATGCTCCTGGAAGCGCAGCGAGGCTCCGGCCCAATGCGTCGTCGAACCGCCGACCGACTTGACGATCCAGGCCGGCAGGTTCGGAAAATCCTTGGCCACACGCCAGTCACCGGAGGTGGTGCGCTTGTCCGTCCAGGCGAGCTGGGCGAACGAGCCCCACTCGTCATTGATGAAATCCTCATATTCGTGGCGCGCGCCGGCTTCCAGGATGACGACGTCGACACCCTTCTGGGCGAGTTCGTTGCCGAGCGTGCCGCCGCCGGCGCCCGAACCGATGATGACGACCACGCCGTCGTTGTTCAGATCAAATGAAGCTGCCATGGTTTCCTCCCATGATTTCTGTTTGCGGGTTCAGGAACGACGGGGCTCAGAGCCACTCTATGTCGTTGAAACCGCGCGCGATGTAGCCGCCCTTGGAATAGGACTCGCCCTCGTAACCGAAGATCGGCCACACCTCTTTCTGGTTGTAGAGGCTGACGACGAGGCCGCCACGGATGGCCTGGAAGAACGGCGTCGCCTCGATCTGCTTCAGCACGCCGACGCGCTGGTCCTCCCAGCCGAGGCCGCGGTAGCCGCCGTCACCGGACTTCTTGTCGAGGTCGGCGATGCCGTCTTCGATCATCGCCTTGTAGGCGGCGTCCTTGCCGGCCTGCTCGTCATGGCCTTTCACGGCAATGGCGTAATATTTGTCGGGAACCTGATCGTGCGGATAGATGTCGCGCGCCATCTGGATCAGCGTCGCCATGGTTTCGGGCTTGAGTGCCGATGTCTCGAGCCCCCATGCATGTTCGGGACTGATGACGGCACTGCCAGAGATGACGAGCAGCGCGCCGATGCCACCGCGTTTGAGAAGCTCGCGACGTGAAAGCCCGGGCTTCGCGTCATAGATCGTGACCATTTTATTCCTCCCTGCTTGCTATGTGCACTCTTGAAAGTGCCGTTGCTGGCGCTGCACCTGCCGGTGCGGTTGCTATGTCCCCTATTGGAAGCGACCTCCGCGTTGCAGAACTTCGATCTTGTAGCCGTCCGGATCCTCGATGAAGAAAAAGCGGGCGATCAGCGCCCCGTCGCGGTTGAACTCGACGATCTTCTTCGGGTTGAGGCCGAGCGCGCCGAGACGGTCATGTTCGCTGTCGAGATCGGCGACCGAGACCGCCAGGTGACCGTAGCCGTCGCCGAGCCCGTAGGGCCCCTGCCGATCCTTGTTCACGGTCAGTTCGAGTTCGAACCCTGTCTCGGCATTGCTGAGGTAAACAAGCGTGAATGTCTCGAAGTCCAGCCTGTCGCCGACATCGAGCCCGAAGGCATTTCTGTAGAAATCGACGGATCGGGCCTCGTCGAGAACCCGGATCATGGAATGGATCGCTTTTGCCAAATCAGTCTCCGTCCTAATGTGTGGAAACGATTATGGGCAGCGCGGAAAAAAGGTGGTGGCAGCCGGTTACCACGCTCAAGACCTTGAATTGCCCTGCTTCGGCGACGGGGACGAAAGTCCGATTGCCGTTCCGCCAATTTTGCCCGACAATGCATGTGGGGACAGGTTGAGCAGTGTCAGGCTGCACGCCCGTCCACCCAAGACCAACAATCATGGGAGGTTTGTCGGATGTGCAGGGTGTTTGCGGGCCAGGATCCCGAAGGCTATCGCCAGATCAACCGGTCGATTCGCATCGACGGCCACTCGACCAGCATCCAGCTTGAAGCGACATTCTGGGCTTTGCTGGACGAAATCGCCGAAAACCAGGGTTTGACGACGCCAAAATTCATCTCGAAGCTTTATGACGAAGCCATCGAGATCAACGGCGCCATTCCGAACTTCGCGTCGATGCTGCGCACCACCTGCGCGCTCTACCTGCGCGGCCACCGGCCGGGCATGGAAGAGCAGATGGTGCCGAAGCGCGAAGCCGCCTAGCTCTAACTGTTGACCGCGACCTCGAACGCCAGCCGGTCAAGGACCGGTCCCTGATTCATGCCTGATGGCACGACTCTGTTTCTATCGGTCCAGCATCCGGGCAGGTAGGTCGGATGCTTCGCGGGATCATAGCCCGACTTCCCAGGCAGCCATCGAGCTTCAACAACACAATCAGACCTGATTGGCAGTAGACGAACCCTCGCTAACGATTTTGTGATGTGGTTGACGAGGTCATTTTCATCTCGCAGTCTATCAACATTCGATCTGCGACTTAACCTAACTACCTTTGTCATGATTACTTGGGCGTCACTTCCCGAGCGCGTCCTCTTATTTTCGAGATTCCTAATATGGACCATCGCAATCCTGTTCGAATGAATCGGCGTCTTTTCCTGTCCTCAGTCGCAATATTTACCGCAACCGCGACATCGGCCGGTTTTGCGCGGTCGTTCTCGGGCACTCTGCCCTGGACGCCAATGGCATCCGATCCACCAACGCAGGTCGTGGCCGGTGGCTGGCATTTTTTCTCAGCCCAGGAAGCAGCCCTTGTCGAGGCGATCGTCGACCGCATCATTCCTGCCGACGAGCTCAGCATGGGCGGCAAGGAAGCCGGTTGCGCCGTCTATATCGACAGCCAGTTGATGGGGGCGTACGGAGCCTCGAGCCGGCTCTACACACAAGGGCCGTTTTTGCCCGGACTGCCCACGCAGGGCTATCAGGGCGAGGCCAATCCGGCGCAACGTTACCGCGCCGGGCTTGCGGCCATCGACGCCTTCCTGAAACAGCGGGATGGCAAGACGTTCGTCGAGCTTGCACGGGCCGAACAGGATGCCTTCCTGACGGCCATGGAGGCTGGGAAAGTCGACCTGCCGAATGGCGTCAAGGGTCCGGCGTTCTTCGGGCTGCTGCTGCAGAACACCATGGAAGGGTTCTTTGCCGATCCTGTCTATGGCGGCAACAAGGACATGGTGTCGTGGCGCATGCTCGGTTTTCCCGGTGCCCGCTACGACTACCGGGACCATGTCAGCAAACACAATCAGCCATACCCGCAGCCGCCTGTCTCGATTATCGGGCGTCCCGAATGGCTCGGGAAAGGCGCCTGATCATGACCAAGATACTGCCTCGCAAAGACGTCGTGATCGTCGGTCTCGGTTGGACGGGATCCATTCTTGCCCATGAATTGACCGATCAGGGCCTGGACGTGCTGGCCATCGAGCGTGGTCCCTGGCGCGACACGGCAACCGATTTCAACATCGGTTATGCGCAGGATGAGTTGCGCTACAGCGTGCGGCGCGACCTCTTCCTGCAGCCGACCGTGGAAACCATGACGGTGCGCAACGACCCGTCGCAGACGGCGCTGCCGATGCGCGATTTCGGCTCCTTTCTACCCGGCAACGGCGTCGGCGGCGCGGGTGTTCACTGGAACGGCCACACTTGGCGGTTCTGGGATTCCGACTTTCAGATAAAGACCAATCTGACTAAGAAATACGGCGCGTCGAGAATCGCCGATCTCCAGGTCGAGGACTGGGGCGTGACCGGCACGGAGATGGAGCCCTATTACGACCGCTTCGAATATCTGGCGGGAATCTCGGGCAAGGCCGGCAACATCAAGGGTGAGTTGCAGGAAGGCGGCAATCCGTTCGAGGACCCGAGGTCACGGGATTATCCGAACCCGCCTATGCAGATGACCTACGCGCCGACCCTGTTTGCCGAGGTCGGCCGGTCGATCGGACTGCACCCCTTCCCCACCCCATCCGCCAACATGTCACGCGCCTACGTCAACCCGCTCGGCATCGCCATGGGTCAATGCACCTATTGCGGGTTCTGCGAACGGTTTGGCTGCGCCAACTATTCCAAGTCGAGCGCCCAGACCACCATCCTTCCCGTGCTGATGAAGAAGTCCAATTTCGAAGTCCGGACCGACAGCGAGGTGCTGCATGTCGATCTGGCCCCCGGAGGCAAGTCGGCGCGCGGCGTGACCTATGTCGACACATCGGGTCAGGAATACTTCCAACCCGCCGATCTCGTGCTCCTGTGCGCCTACGGCCTGCACAATGCCCGGCTGATGATGCTGTCCGGCATCGGAAAGATCTACGACCCCACCAGCGGCGAAGGAACGGTCGGGCGCAACTACTGCTACCAGACCAATGCCGGCGTACAGGTGTTCTTCGACGACAAGAACTTCAATCCGTTCATCGCCGCGGGCGCGCTCGGCCAGACGATCGACGACTACAATGGTGATGCTTTCGATCATGGCGCCCTGGATTTCGTCGGCGGCGCGGGCATCAACTGCATACCGACCAACGGGCGTCCGATCGGAACCAGGCCGACCCTGCCCGGCACACCGAAATGGGGCAGCGCCTGGAAGAAGGCGACCGTCGAGGGCTACAAGAGCACGCTTGGCTACTCGTCACAGGGAAGCAGCTATGCGACGCGCAACAATTACCTCGATCTCGACCCGACCTACAAAGATCGTTTCGGCCGGCCGCTGATGCGCATGACGTTCGATTTTCCCGACAACGACATCCGGATGTCGAACTATCTATGCGACCGGATGGAGGAGATCGCCAAGGCGCTCGGTGGCAAGCAATACACCGTCAGCCGCCGCAAGAAGGGCTGGGACAGCGTCCCCTACCAGAGCACCCACAATACGGGCGGCGCCATCATGGGAACGGACCCCAGGAGAAGCGCGGTCAACACCTATCTCCAGAGCTGGGACGTCCCCAACGTCTTCGTCATCGGCGCTTCGGCCTTCCCGCAGAACGCCGGCAAGAACCCGACGGGAACAGTCGGCGCGCTCGCCTTCCGTGCCGCCGATGCCATTCGCAATCAATATCTGCGCAATCCGGGTGCACCCCTGGTGCAAGCATGAAGAAGCTCATTTTCACGCTCGCCATCGGCGCCTTGGCGCTCGCCATCGCTCCAGCATGGAGTGCCGACCAGGCGGACCAGATCATACGCGGACAGTATCAGGCCGTGCTCGGCGACTGCGCAGGCTGTCACACCCAGGCCGGGGGCAAACCGCTGGCTGGCGGCCTGCCGCTCGAAACGCCGTTCGGCGCGCTTGTGCCACCCAACATAACCCCCGACGGCGAGACGGGCATCGGCAATTGGTCGGAAGCCGATTTCCGTAACATGATGAAGTCCGGCATCGGCCACAATGGCGTGCGGCTTTACCCCGCAATGCCTTACCCCGCCTACACCAGGATGAACGATGGCGATCTCGCCGACCTGTGGGCCTATCTGACGTCAGTTGAACCGGTATCGAACAAGGTCGAGGCCAATCAGCTGCCGTTCCCGTTGAACATTCGGCTGGCGATGCTGGGCTGGAACGCCCTCAACTTCACCGAAGCAAGCTTTCAGCCGGATTCCTCCAAATCGGCGGAATGGAACCGCGGCGCCTATATCGTCCAGGGGTCCGGACACTGCGGCACCTGTCACACGCCCAAATCCTTTCTTGGAGCGGACAAAGATAGCGAATTCCTGCAAGGCGCCTCCCTGCAAGGCTGGTTTGCCCCTGACATCACCAACAATGCGC
>NZ_RZRQ01000007.1:0-53127 GCF_003997785.1 Mesorhizobium sp. M7D.F.Ca.US.004.01.2.1
CCGCAAGGCTGGTTTCGCCGGCACGCCCTGCGAGCTGCAGACGGAAGCGCGCCATTGCGGTCGCGTATGCGGTCACAAGATCCGCTTGGCGAAAATAGGCGGTCGCTAGGCTTGAGCGGTCAAGCAGATGAGACATCCACTCGCCTGCCTCTACCGGCCTCAGCAAGGCAACAAACGCAAGAAAGGCGAAGCAAGCTCGTGACATTTCCAGCAGCCATATCGATCTCGGCGTGCCGGTTTGCCCCCCGGTTGCCCTCCCATAACATCCTGCCAATCGGCGCCCGGCGCAAGCCGCTTGCGGAGGCAGCTCAAAAGGCCGCCGAGCAAAGGCGCCTAGAGCCGAAGACGGTGACCCGCATCGACGAACTTGTGTGGGCGATGGCGAGGTGGAGGCGGGGTTTGCGGCAAGGGCTGAAGATCTTCACCAGCCAGGGTTCCTTAGCCGATGCGAGCCGGCGGCAGTTCGAACAGAGTGGCGCCGTTCTCCTGGCCGCGTTCGACATAGCCGATGACTCCAAACCATCTTGCGACATCCGGTCCCCGGAGCCAGCTGCGCGAGTGGATGGGGAGGTTGCCGGCAAGCGCCTGGATGTGCCGGATATGCCGCTTGCAGAAGCGGACGGTCGCCGCACGGAAGAAATCCTCCTGTGCGGCAAACAGCGTGTCGGCGGCGTCGCTGTTCTCATGCCAGGCGATGATCGCCACGGCCTTGTCGCCCTCGACAAGCGCGTGAGCACGGCCTTCCTTCAAATTCATCATCAGATTGTCGTAGGCGATCTTGCTGTCCTTGCCGGCCGCCGCGTATTCGTCCGACATCCGCTTGGACAGACCACGAAAGACATCTTCCAGATCCCCGAGCGTTGCTGCGCGTGCTCTCATTTCTCCTCCTGACGCCCCGGCAGGCAGTTTGCCCTAAGGTTGGGGGATCACCAAGCAAATCAAATCCGCTGGTGGCCTAATATGCGCAAAGTGATTTCGCCCAGAGGATGCGGGCGCCGCCGCCTACGCCGGCAAGCCTGCAATCCGCATGGCGTCGGTGACATCATCGACGATATCAGGCGCAAGTCCCACCGCGGCGGACCAGCGGCCGATGGTGAAATGCGGGTCGAGCGACAAAAGCCGTGCTCCCGCCGCTTTTGCCTCGTCGATCCGTCCGAGCCTGGCCAGCGGTGCGGCCAGCCATCCGTGCAGCATGCTGAATCCGGGGTTCATCTCCACCGCCCGCCGGCCTGATATGACGGCCTGTTCGTGCAGGCCGGTGAGAAAATTGCCGAATCCGATCATGCCTGGCGGCACACAGCTCATGGCGTCGAGGGGGTTCAGCCGTAACGCTTGCTCGCCCCAGTCGATTGCCCGGGCAGCGTCGCCGCCATAGGCAACCGACACGCAACCGAAGGCATAGACGAAGGCGCAGGAGGCGCTGAGCGTCAAAGCCTGCGCAAACGCCTCGTCGGCCAGCCTGCGATCATGCTCCACGATGCCGATGGTGAACCCGGCCAGAGCGAGCGCCATGGCGTCGCCCGAGCCGTGCTCGATCGCTGCATGGGCATGGCGGATCGATCGCTCCCGATTCTCCGGTTTCATGCCGCCGCGCACGAACAGCGACTGATGCGCCCAGGCGGCAAAGCCATGGGCAAGGGCATAGGTCGGTTCGATGGCGAGCGCCTGGTCCAGCAGCGGCAGGCCCTTGGCTGCACCATGCGGCATGAAGGTGTAGACGTCAGGCAGCGCGCGCAGCAGCAGATCATAGGCGTCGAGACTGTGGGGGCGCTGGCGCTTGACGCGTTCGACCTCGGCCCGGCGCAGATTGGGCTCTATTGCCGCAACCACGCTGATGGTGATCTCGTCCTGCAGCGCGAACACATCGGTCAGTTCGCGGTCGTAGCGTTCGGCCCACAGATGGCTGCCGTCCTCCGCGTCGATGAGCTGGCCGGTGATGCGCACGCGGCTTCCCACCTTGCGCACGCTGCCTTCCAACACATAGCGCACGCCGAGCTCGCGCCCGACCTGCTTCACATCCACCGCGCGGCCTTTATACGTGAAGCTTGAGTTCCGCGCGATCACGAACAGCCAGCGGATCTGCGACAGACCGGTGATGATGTCCTCGACCATGCCGTCGGCAAAATAATCCTGCTCCGGATCGCCGCTCAGGTTCACGAAGGGCAGCACGGCGATGGACGGACGGGCGGGAATGCCCAGGCCGGGCTTCGGTTGCTTCACCGAGGCGATAGCCTCGGCCTCCTCGCGCACGGTGCCGACGAAGCGAAGGCCCCTGCGCAGGATGGTGCGGATGAGGCGCTGCTCCTCGCCGCTGTCGTGCAGTGCATTGCGCGCCGCGTTGATGCGGCTGGCGAGCGTGGCGTCGGAGACGATGCGCCCCTGCCAGACCGCGTCGATCAAATCGTCCTTGCTGACCACCCGCTCGCGATTGCGGATCAGATATTGCAGCAGGTCGAACACCTGCGGCTCGATGGAAATCAGGTCGTTGCCGCGGCGCAGTTCGCGCCGATCGCCGTCCAGGGCAAAATCCTCGAAGAGATACGGCAAAATGGCTTGCTCCAGACCGCGCGGCAAACAGGCCGACACTTTAGCCGTGTCGTGGACGCAAAATCAAAGCGATCTCAAGGTAAAATCAAGAGGTCCTGAAGGCCGCCTCAAAGCGCGTCCGTCAGCCCTGCCGCATAGTCCTCCTGCAACCAACGCAAACAACATTTTGAAAAGGAGAACTCAAATGTCTAACACCGCAGCAAAGTCCGTCGTCCTTGTCCATGGCGGCTTCGTCGATGGCTCCGGCTGGGACGGCGTCTATCAGATCCTCAAGAAGGACGGCTATGACGTGACCATCGTCCAGAACCCGACCACCTCGCTCGCCGACGATGTCGCTGTGACCAAGCGCGCCATCGCCGCCGCTCCTGGCAACGTCATCCTGGTCGGCCACTCCTATGGCGGCGTCGTGGTGTCGGAAGCCGGCACCGATCCGAAAGTGGCAGGTGTAGTCTACATCGCAGCCTTCGCGCCGGACGCCGGAGAGTCGGTTTCGAGCCTGATCGCCAACCCGCCGCCAGGAGCGTCGGTGCCACCGATCCTGCCGCCCGTAGACGGCTTCCTGATGCTCGACAAGGCCAAATTCGCAGCCTCGTTCGCCGCCGACGTCCGTCCCTCGCTCGCCTCCTTCATGGCGGATTCGCAGGTGCCGTGGGGCGTGGCGGCGCTCGAAGGCAAGGTCACCGCTCCAGCCTGGAAGGTGAAGCCCAGCTGGTATCTGGTCGCCACGGATGACCGGATGATCCCGCCGCCGGCTCAGCGCAATATGGCCAACCGCGCCCAAGCGACGACGGTGGAAGTACCCGGCAGCCACGCCGTCTATGTCTCCAACCCCGCAGCTGTCGCCAAGCTCATCGAACAGGCAGCCGCCGGCATCGCCAAGAGCTGAACCGCATCACATCCGGAGATGGATGGCCCGGGCGCCTGTGGCGCCCGGGCTTGTTGCTTTGCTGGGATGATCCACGAAAGACATCCTCCAGATCCCCAAGCGTTGCTGCGCGTGCTCTCATTTCTCTACTGGCGCCCCGGCGGGCAGTTTGCCCTAAGGTTGGGGATCACCAAGCAAATCAAAATCCGGATGCAGGCCAATAGGAGCAAAGTTTCGCCCGAAGGATCGCGATGCAATGCAGTGTCCAGTAGTTTGGCGGACGGATCGATGTCGTTCGGCCCCGATCTGACAAGCGAAGCGTGCCGCAAATCTTCCTCGCCGCGGAAGTGCTTCACATTTCGCCGTCCAGTTGTGCCGTTGCGGGCGAAAATCCGGACGTCGTGGTCAATGATGATTGGCTACGGTAGTCGTCGAACTTTATCTCGTGAATTCGGCCGTTACCTTCAGGAGGCTTCTCAACCAAGGTCGGCTGCATGGCTCGACAAACTTCAAACGCATCAACAGACTTGCAAAACCGCGATTCAATTACCTTGCGCTGAAATGGTTACAAAACGCGAAAGAGCCCGCGCATTGTCCAAAGGACACGCGGGCTTTTTGATTGTTTTGGGGGGATCCCTCAATCCCCGTGTCGCGACCCATAAGCAGACATTGCCCTGAATGGCGCTGATGTAGGCAACGGCTAGAGTGGTGGCACTGGCAACAGGCTAGTTTCCTCTGTCACCCGGCTTGTGGCCAGCGTCGCGAGTGTCAGCCGTGCTGAAACTCGTCGTTACGCCGACAGTAGTGGAACAGAGCACGATGATCGCCAGAACTCTAAATAATGCGGTTCGCATGCTTCGCCTCCCTGCGCCGAAACCGGCCATCCAGTCTCGGAACTCAAGGATCATATCGCGTTATTCAAATGAACAACGAGGCGTCGCATACACCAATCGGTCATTTTTCCATGTCAGTTCGACGTAGGCTCATGTCAGTTCGACGTAGGCTGATGTGCAATGACCCGCGCCTCCCCACTGACGCGGGCCGACCAAGCGTTGCCTTTGGCCAGCAGCCTTACCCAGGGAAGGGACGGCGCTTTCCGTCCAACTTTCCGCCTGGTTCCCGTTTCCTCGGATGCCCTTCCCGAGAGATGGGTGATGGTGCCCAGAGGCGGATTCGAACCACCGACACGCGGATTTTCAGTCCGCTGCTCTACCAACTGAGCTATCTGGGCCTGTTCCGGCAAACGAAAACGCGTTGACCGGATTTCATGAAGGCGCCGTGGGGCGCCCCTTGAAAGCGCGTGGGTTATAGCACGGGAATTCGGCCTGTCCAGCGCCTAGGTGGCGATTTCAGACAGGAAAAGCGATGCCGTGTAATACCCCGGTTTCCATGCTGCTTGCATGGCCGGAATGGCGCACGGCATGGCACGATCCGGCCTTCGTCACCCTTGCCCGCGTCGCTGTTGCGGGCTCAAATGCCATGTCACGGCTTTTAGCCGGCGATCGAGGCACAGCAATGCTTTCGCGGCACCAGGCGCGCCGCAAGTAGTCATCGCCTATCTGGCGCCGGTCACGCCTCTGCGAAAATCGGAGGGCGACATGCCAGCCAGCTTGCGGAACGACTTGTTGAAGGCGCTGAGCGAACCGAAGCCTGAATCCATGGCGACGCGCAGCACATTGGCGTCCTGATGCATCAAAAGCGCCTGCGCGTAGCTCAACCGCAGCAGGTTGACATATTCGTTGAGCGTCATGCCGGTGGATTTCTTGAACAGGCTCATGGCGTATTTGGGGTGAATGTCGGCGGCGGCAGCGATGTTCACGCAATCAATGTCGTAGAGGAAGTTCTCGGCGATGAAATCGCACATGCGCCCGACATTGCGCGACGATTGCTGGTCGAAGGGGCTGCCCGCCTCCTGCCCGGGCGCGGTTTCGGGCACGAGCCGGTAGGGCTCGAACCGCACCCGCTCCAACCTGAGCAGCAATTCGTTGACGGCGTGTTCCGCCTTGGCCTGGTCGCCGGACCGTGCGTAGCGGTTCCAGCGCTCGAAACTATGGTTGTCGGACTGGTCGGTGGCGCCGGTCACCAGCGTGGCGCCCGTCATCAGCCGGTGCCTTATGTCCGTTGGCAGGTGCAGGCGAAAAAAATGCACCAGCGGCAGATGCGCTCCGGCATAGATGGCGTCGTCGGACAAATCGTCCATCTGGTGCGGCAGGCCACCCCAGAACAGGCACATCTCGCCGGCCGAAAGCGAAATCTCGTGGTCGTTCATGCGGTAATGCACGCTGCCGCGCACGATGAAATTCACCTCGACCTGGGCGTGCCAATGTGGCTTGAGCATCACGAGGGGATTGGTGTGAAACATCTGCAGGAGCAGTGGCAGGCCTTCCACGCTGCTGGCGCCAGGCTGGTAAAACGGCCGCTCAGGCATCTTACTTTCCGCCAATTTCATATTCCCTTTGACGGCGACAGGCCCTGCCCACTGCATAGTCTAGCCACGCTCACAGTGAGAGAGCAAATGAAATGGGAGGATTTCTATGCGCATCACAATGACCTGCGCCGCGCTCGCGCTTGCCCTGGGCTCAGCCCCGGCCTTTGCGCAATCCGGCGAAATCACCATCTGGAGCTGGAACGTCGCGGCTTCGTCGCTGAAGGCGACCATTGCCGGCTTCAACAAGCAATTTCCCGACGTCAAGGTCACGGTCCAGGATCTCGGCAACCAGCCGACCTACGACAAGTCGATTGCCGGCTGCGCCGCCGGCGGCGTCGGCCTGCCGGACATAGTCACCATCGAGAACGGTGAGGCCGAGAATTACTGGAGCCAGTTCCCCGACTGTTTCGTCGACCTGCATACGCTGGGCTACACTGCCGAGGACCAGGCGAAATTCCCCGACTTCAAACGCACCGAACTCGAAGTCGGCGACAAGGCCTACTCGATGCCGTGGGATTCGGGCCCGGTCGCCGCCTTCTATCGCCGCGACTTCTACGAAAAGGCTGGCGTCGATCCGGCGTCGATCAAGACCTGGGATGATTTCATCGCCGCCGGCAAGAAGATCCAGGCCGCCAACCCGGGCGTCACGATGACCAACGCCGATTTCAACGGCGACTCGGAATTCTTCCGCATGATCTCCAACGAGCAGGGCTGCGCCTATTTCGCCGCCGATGGCCAGTCGATCACGGTCAACCAGCCCAAATGCGTCGACGCCATGACCAAGGTCAAGGAGATGAAGGACGCCGGCATCATCTCGTCGGCGGACTGGGGCACCAAGATCACCAACAACACCGCCGGCACCGTCGCCACCCAGATCTATGGTGGCTGGTATGAAGGCACCATCCGCACCGAATCGGCCGGTGAAAACGGCAAATGGGGCGTCTATCTGATGCCGAGTCTCACTGCCGACGGTCCGCGCGCCGCCAATCTCGGTGGTTCTTCGCTGGCCATTACATCGGCGTCCAAGAACAAGGAGGCTGCCTACGCCTATCTGAAATACACGCTCGGAACCAATGAAGGCCAGATCACGATGCTGAAGGAGTTCGGCCTGGTGCCGTCGCTGGTGTCGGCGCTCAATGACCCCTATGTCTCGCAAGGCTTGCCCTACTGGGGCGGCCAGGCGGTGTGGAAGGACATTCTGGGCACCTTGCCCAAGGTTGTTCCGAGCCGCGGCACGCCGTTCCAGAGCGATGCCGAAATCATCGTCCGTGCCGTGCAGACCAAATATCTGGGCGGCGGCTATCCGGACGCCAAGGCGGCGCTCGACGACGCCGCAAGCCAGATCGCGGCGGCGACCGGATTGCCCGTCAAGTCATGACCTCCCAAGCCGGGTCCGGGGCAGGCGCTTGCGCCGCCCGGACCCGATCTCGCGCGCTCCTTGCGGGGCGTGTGATGGCTTGCATTTTCTGACAAACCGGCTCCGCTGCTGCGGGGGCATAGAATGAAACGTCGACGGATAAAGGAGGAGGAGGAAGATGCGCAACCGCAACGCCACGGCCTATCGCTTCCTCACGCCCTATCTGCTGATCTTTGCAGTCTTCTGGGTGTGGCCGATCATCAGCTCCTTCATGATCTCCTTCCAGGCGACGCGCACCGTGCCGTGGCGGTTCGCGCCAGGCTTCAACTGGGGGCGATTGATCGGCGATCCGGCCTTCTTCAACGCGCTGAAGAACACGCTGCTCATCCTAGTCATCCAGGTGCCGGTGATGATCTCGCTGGCGCTCGTCATGGCAGTGCTTTTGAACTCGCCGTTGCTCAAGGCGCGCGGCCTCTATCGCTTTGCCTTCTTCGCCCCGGTGGTGGTCGGCGAAGTTGCCTACTCGGCGGTGTTCCGGCTGATGTTCAACCTCGATTTCGGCATCATCAACAAGCTCCTGAACAGCGTCGGCCTGCCCAAGATCGACTGGTTTTCCAACGTCACGCCGGCCATGGCGCTGATCATGATCGCGGTGACCTGGCGCTGGGCCGGTTACAACGCCATCATCCTGCTCGCCGGCATGCAGTCCATTCCCGAAGATGTCTACGAGGCGGCGACGCTCGACCGTGTCAGCAAGCTCAAGCAGTTCTTCTACATCACCCTGCCGCTGCTGAAGCCGGTCATCGTGTTCTGCCTCGTGCTGTCGATCATCGGCACCATGCAGCTGTTCACCGAGCCCTTCCTGATCACCGAGCGCGGCGGACCGGGCGGCGGCACGGAGACGCTTGGCCTACTGCTCTACCGCCAGGGTTTTCGGTCGCTCAATTTCGGCTATGCCTCGGCCGTCGCCTACACCATGGCCGGGCTGGCGATCGCCATCACGCTGGCGCAGCTGTGGCTGACGAGGGAACCGAAATGAGTTCGCGCTCCTCCACCAGGCTGGGACGCAGCCTCTTGCTGCATCTGTTCCTGACGCCGCTGGCGCTGATCTGGCTGTTTCCGCTGTGGATGATGGTGGTGTTCTCGACCATGCCGGACAACGGCATCTTCAGCCCCGGCATCGAGCTTTTGCCGCACGGCAACTTCATCGACAATTTCAACAATCTGCAGCGTGACACCAATTTCGTCGGCGCCATCGGCATTTCGGTCTCGGTGGCGGTGACCTACACTGTCCTGTCGGTGCTGCTGACGTCGATGGCCGGCTGGGCGCTGGCCCGCTACCAGTTTTTCGGCAAGGGCGTGGTTGTCGCCATCATCCTGGGCACCATCACGCTCCCCTATGCGGTCGTGCTGATCCCGCAATTCATCATGGTGGCGCGCGACTTCAAGCTCGCCAACACCTGGGTGGCGCTGATCGTGCCGCCGCTGTTCAACTCGCTCGGCGTGCTGTTCATGCGACAGAGTTTTTCGATGATGCCGGACGACCTCTTCGACGCGGCGCGCGTCGAAGGCGTCAAGGAATGGCGCATCTTCCTTTTCGTCGCGCTGCCTTTGGCGCGGCCGATGCTTGCCGCACTTGCCATCATCCTGTTCCTCGCCTCCTGGAACAATTATCTGTGGCCGCTTTTGATCAACAGCCAGCCCGGTTCGATGACAGCGCCGGTGGCGCTAGGCACGCTGATCGGCCTCACCAAGGTGTCATGGGGCGGCATCATGGCGGGCGCGGTGATGCTGACGGTGCCGATGCTCGTCGTCTTCGTGCTGCTGCAGCGCCATTTCATCGCCGGCATTGCCGCCGGCGCGGTCAAGTAAACAGGATCAGCATGGCAACTGTCACGCTCAACAATGTCGTCAAGCGCTTCGGTGTCTTCGAGGTCGTCCACGGTGCCAGCATCGACATCAAGGACGGCGAATTCGTCGTCTTCGTCGGCCCTTCCGGCTGCGGAAAATCGACGCTGCTCAGGATGATCGCCGGGCTCGAGGACATCAGCGGCGGCGAGATCGCCATCGGCGGCAAGGTGGTGAACGATGTCGAGCCGGCCGACCGCGGCATCGCCATGGTGTTCCAGTCCTACGCACTCTATCCGCACATGAACGTCGAACAGAACCTGAGCTTCGGCCTGCGCATGACCGGCAACCCGAAGGCCGACACCGACCGGCGGGTGAAGCGGGCGTCCGAGATCCTGCGCATCAGCGAATTGATGGACAGGCGCCCGAAAAAACTCTCCGGCGGCCAGCGCCAGCGCGTCGCCATCGGCCGCGCCATCGTGCGCGAACCGCAGGTGTTCCTGTTCGACGAGCCGCTCTCCAATCTCGACGCCGAATTGCGCGTCCAGATGCGGGTCGAGATCTCTCGGCTGCACAAGGAACTCGGCGCCACCATGATCTATGTCACGCACGACCAGACCGAGGCGATGACACTCGCCGACAGGATCGTCGTGCTGCGCGCCGGCCATGTCGAGCAGATCGGCCGGCCGCTCGATCTCTACGACAATCCCGACAATCAGTTCGTGGCGGGTTTTGTCGGCTCGCCGAAGATGAACTTCATCAACGGCCGCATTGTCGGGCACGATGCGCGTGGTGTCGTGGTCGAGCTGGCGGGTCAGGAGAAGACCCGTATCGTGCAACCGCTGACGGGCGCTGCACCCGAAACAGGCAACCCAAAAATCGGAAGCCCAGAAATCGGCAGCAGGGTCATCGTCGGCGTGCGGCCCGAACATTTCGGCAATGCCGGAGAGGGCGACACCGACCTTGTGGTTGCCATCGACGTGGTCGAGCACCTAGGCGGCACAAGTTTCCTCTATGCCAGAACGGCCAACGGTGACGACGTGGTGATCCAGCGCGACGCGGCAAAGGTCCCTGACACGCCCGAGATCACCGTTTCCATCCGCAAATCCTACCTGTTCGACGAAAAAGGACTGCGGCTGCGCTGACCGCCGGCCCTTTCCAGCCTTCAAGGAGAATGACAATGAACGCAACCACGCCCATTCGCTGGGGCATTCTCGGTCCGGGCAGTATCGCCCAGTCCTTTGCCGGCGGCGTGGCCGCTTCGCGCACCGGAAAGCTGGTCGCCATCGGCGCGCGAAATCCCGGCAAGCCCGGCCTCGCCGAGAGTTTTCCCGGCGCCCGCATTCTCGATGGCTACGACGCGCTGCTCGCCGATCCCGACATCGATGCCGTCTACATTTCGATACCGCATCCCGGTCATGCGCAATGGGCGATCAAGGCGGCCGAGGCCGGAAAGCATGTGCTGTGCGAAAAGCCGCTTGCGCTGACCGCCTTCGAGGCCGACGCCATGATCCATGCCGCGGGCAAGGCCGGCACATTCCTCGGCGAAGCCTTTATGTACCGGCTGCATCCGCAGACGCTGAAGCTGGTGGAGCTGATCAGGTCTGGTGTCATTGGCGACATCAGGATGATCAAGTCTAGTTTCGGCTTCGCCATGCCGGGCTTCATGCCGCAGCACCGGCTCTATGCCAACGATCTCGCCGGCGGCGGCATTCTCGACGTCGGCGGCTATCCCGTCTCGATGGTGCGGCTGATTGCCGGCGCCGCAGTCGGAAAACCTTTCGCTGAGCCAGACAAAGTGGTCGGCACCGCCCATCTTGGCCAGTCCGGCGTCGACGAATGGGCCTCCGCGCTGCTGCATTTCCCAGGTGGCATTGTCGCCGAAGTCTCCTGCAGCATCTCGCTCAACCAGGACAATGTCTTGCGCATCCTGGGCACCAAAGGTCGCATCGAAGTGCCGGACTTCTGGTTCGCCGGCGGCAACCGCGACGTCGGCCTCGGCCAGATCGACGTCATCGCATCCGACGGCGCGCGCGAGACCATCAGCGTCAACGAGAGGCGCCATGTCTATTCCTTCGAGGTCGACGCAGCCGGTGAGGCCATCCGCGCCGGGCGGCAGGAATTCGCCTGGCCGGGCATGGCGTGGGCGGAGAGCCTCGGCACCTTGCGCGTGCTGGACAGATGGCGCGCGGCAGCCGGCCTCGAATACGGGATCGAGAAGGCTCAACAACGCGTCAACACCATCTCCGGCCGGCCATTGCGATCGGGAGGCACGGCGATCGCCAAGCGCACGATCCCTGGCCTGTCGAAGCCGGCGTCGGTGGTGGCGCTCGGCTTCGAGGATTTCCGTACGTTCTCCTCGGGTTCGATCCTGCTCGATGCCTTCTTCGAGGCCGGCGGCAATCTCTTCGACACCGGTTTTGTATATGGCGCCGGCTACACCGAAAAGTTGCTTGGCGAATGGCTGAAAAATCGCGGTGTGCGCGCGCAATCGGTGGTCATCGCCAAGGGCGCGCATTCGCCGCTCTGCTATCCCGACGTGATCGGCAAGCAGCTCGACCAGTCGCTCGACCGCCTGCAGACCGACCATGTCGATGTCTATTTCATGCATCGCGACAATCCGGGTGTGCCGGTTGGCGAATTCGTCGATGCGATGGATCGTGAGGTCAAGGCTGGCCGCATCCGCGGCCCGTTCGGCGGCTCGAACTGGACGATGGAACGCATAGACGAGGCGATTGCCTATGCCGAACGCACCGGCAAGCAAAAGCCCGGCGCGCTGTCCAACAATTTCTCGCTGGCCGAAATGCTGGAGCCGATCTGGGCAGGCTGCGTCACTGCGTCCAGCGATGCCTGGAAGACCTGGCTGACCGCCCGGCAGATGCCGAACTTCGCCTGGTCAAGCCAGGGGCGTGGCTTCTTCACCGATCGCGCCGGGCGCGACAAGCGCGACAATGAGGAACTGGTGCGGGTGTGGTACTCGGAGCGGAATTTCGGCCGCCGCGACAGGGCGATCGAACTTGCCGCGAGACTGGGCAAGAGCCCGATCCATATTGCGCTGGCCTATGTGCTCGCTCAGCCGTTCCCATCCATCCCGCTGATCGGGCCACGCGCGCTGGACGAACTCGATGACAGTCTGCGCGCCCTCGACATCACGCTGTCGCAAGCCGATCTCGAATGGTTGGATGGCGGGAGTCTGCGCGCTGCCTAGTTAACTGCCTGTTTAACGGCGCCGGTGTCAGGTCTCGTCATCGAAGGCCCTGACGCCGCGCCGGAGTTCTCAAATTGGCATACATGCCGGTCGTGCGGAATTGGCTCGGCGTGATGCCGTAGCAGCGGCGAAAGACCTTCGAGAAATAGTTGGCGTCCTCGAAACCGCACAGGATGGCGACTTCCTTCACCGGCAGGAAATCCGCCTTGGTCAGCAGCTTTGCCGCCCGTTGCAGGCGCTGCTGCAGCACGAACTCGGCAGGCGGCAGGCCTTCGCTTTCGGCGAAGCAGCGTGAGAAATGGGCCCGGCTGAGGCCACTGATCTGAACCAGGTCCGCCACCGGCAGCGGCCTGTCGAGATTGGCGTTGATGTGATCGATGACCGGCTGCATGACGCTCTGTTTTTCGGCAAAGGCATGTGAGCCGAAGACATCGTCATAGAGCGCCATCGCCGCCTCGTAAGCGACGGCGGACGCAGCCCCCGGCGAAGCGGCTCCTTTGATCAGACGCAGGCTGCAATCGGCAAGATGATCGATCGTCGCCGGCTGCAGCCGAAATACCGGACCCGAGACGCTGAGGATCGACTTGTGGATGCGCAGCGCCTCCTCGCCGTTCATCGAAATCCAGAAATATTCCCAGCGCTCGTCCCCGGCCAGCCAGTAGCGGTGGTTGTGCGGCACCAGCACCAGCAAGGTGTCGTTCTTCTGCAGGCGGTAGTTGCGGTTCTCGTAGCGCAGCCGGCCGGTTCCGCTGATCGTGTGCTGGAGCACGGTGAACGGCGTCTGGCCGCGCCTGCGCCCATCCCAGTCGTAGATTTCGTCCTCGCGCACCTCATAGCCCGTGCTCGTCGGCATGGCGTGCAGGCGCTGGCGGCCGCGCGGCAGCGAGATCGTGCGCATGGACTGTCCGTTGGCGATCAAATCTTGCAGCACAAAATTACCCTTGAAAGCATAATCCTTCTCTGGTCGCGCTCGCGAATAAGCGCATAATCCCCGTCGAAAAGCGAGAGAGATCCGCAGTCGAGGAGCGGACAGGGAGGTTGGCGAGCCGGATTCCGGCTTGTCTTGCATGCGTGTCGCGGCATGTGGCTACAGCCTCCCATTGTCATTCCTTGCCTGCCATTCGAATGGAATGAGGTGCGGCTGATGAGTTTCAAAATCGCTATCATCGGTGCCGGCAGCGTCGGCTTCACCAAGAAATTGTTCACCGACATCCTCTGCGTGCCCGAATTCACCGACATCGAATTCGCGCTGACCGACGTCAGCGAGCACAACCTTCAGATGATCAAGGCGATCCTCGACAGGATCGTCGAAGCGAACAGATTGCCGACCAGGGTGACGGCGACCACCGACCGCCGCAGGGCGCTTGAAGGCGCACGTTACGTCATCAGCTGCGTGCGGGTCGGAGGTCTCGAAGCCTATGCCGACGATATCCGCATTCCCCTGAAATACGGCATCGACCAGTGTGTCGGCGACACGATCTGCGCCGGCGGCATCCTCTATGGCCAGCGCAACATCCCGGTGATCCTGGATTTCTGCAAGGACATGCGCGAGGTCGCCGAGACCAACGTCAAATTCCTGAACTACGCCAATCCGATGGCGATGAACACCTGGGCAGCGATCGAATACGGCAAGGTCGACACTGTCGGGCTCTGCCACGGCGTCCAGCACGGTGCCGAGCAGATCGCCGAGGTGCTGGGCGCGAAGTCCACGCAGGAGCTCGACTATGTCTGTTCCGGCATCAACCACCAGACCTGGTTCATCGACCTGCGCCTCAACGGCCGCCCCATCGGCAAGGACGAACTGGTGGCCGCCTTCGAGGCGCATCCGGTCTATTCGCAGCAGGAGAAGCTGCGCATCGATGTCCTGAAGCGCTTCGGCGTCTATTCGACCGAAAGCAACGGCCATCTTTCCGAATATCTGCCCTGGTACCGCAAACGCCCCGACGAGATCACGCGCTGGATCGATATGTCCGACTGGATCCACGGCGAGACGGGCGGCTATCTCCGCCACTCCACCGAAACCCGCAACTGGTTCGAGACGGAATATCCGCAGTTCCTCCAAGCGGCGTCACAGCCGATCGATCCCGGGAAGCGCTCCAACGAGCATGCCAGCCACATACTGGAGGCGCTGGAGACCAACCGCGTCTATCGCGGCCACTTCAACGTCAGGAACAATGGCGTGATCACCAACCTGCCGCAGGATGCCATCATCGAGTCGCCCGGCTTCGTCGACCGCTTCGGCATCAACATGGCCGCCGGCATCACGCTGCCGGAAGCCTGCGCCGCCACCTGCATCGCCTCGATCAACGTCCAGCGCATGTCGGTGCATGCCGCGATATCAGGCGACATCGATCTGCTGAAGCTCGCCGTGCTGCATGATCCCCTGGTCGGCGCGGTTTCGACCCCGGAGGAGGTCTGGCAGATGGTCGATGAAATGGTCGTCGCCCAGGCGGCCTGGCTGCCGCAATATGCCCATGCGGTTCCGGCCGCCAGGGAACGGCTGTCGACATCGGCGGTAAAGACCCGCGAGTGGGCGGGCGCCGCGCGGCGCAGCGTTCGCTCGATCGAGGAATTGCGCGCCGAAAAAGCAGCGCTGAAACAAGCCGGCTGAAACGGGCCGGCTGAGCCTCATGCGGTGATGGTGAATCCAAGGGAGGCGGATCCACTCTCACGAAGCCGTTTTGAGTTCGAGGAGAAGCGGAGCAGGTGCAAACGCTCCGGAACAAACAAGAGGGAGAGAGACAGTGAGGAATTTACGCAATATCGGCCTTGCTGCCGGACTGGCGCTGAGCGTCTCGGTTTCGGCACTCAGTGCATACGCTTCCGAGCCGACGGTTCCGCCGGCGCCGACACCGTTCCCCGCCGAGGGCAAGATCAACTATGTCTCGCGCGATTCCATTCTGGAGTTCAAGGCGCTCCCGCAATATCACGAGCCCGACTGGATCACCGAGAAATACGTCAAGACCGGCAAGTTGCCGCCGGTGAAAGACAGGCTGCCGAAAGAACCGCTGGTCTTCAAGACGGGTAACATGCAGGACGGCATCGGCGTCTATGGCGATACGATGCGCCATGTCATCGGCGGGCGGCCGGAAGGCTGGAACTACGGCGCCGGCCAGACGCAAGGCTGGGGCGGCATCGACATCGGCCTTTCCGAATGCCTGACGCGCACCGCGCCGCTGTTCCAGGTCGAGGCGAAGGACACCGAGCCGCTGCCGAACCTGGCCAGGAGCTGGGACTGGTCGAGCGATGGCCACAAGCTCACCATGCATCTGGTCGAAGGGGCGAAGTGGTCGGACGGCGTTGCCTTCAACGCCGACGATGTCATGTTCTATTGGGACGACGAGGTCGTTGATCCCAATGTCTCGCCGCTGAACGGTGCCACACAGGAAACCTTCGGTGTCGGCACGACGCTGAAGAAGATCGACGACTACACCGTCGAGTGGACCTTCAAGGAGGCGTTTCCGAAACAATATCTCTATGCGATGGCCTACGGCACCTTCTGTCCCGGTCCCGCGCACATATTGAAGCCGCAGCATCCGAAATATTCGAAGAACACCTACGACCAGTTTAAGAACGCCTTTCCGCCGGAATTCATGAACATGCCGGTGATGGGCGCCTGGGTGCCGGTCGAGTACCGGCCGGACGACATCATCGTCATGCGCCGCAACCCCTACTATTGGAAGGTCGACGAGAAGGGCAACCAGCTGCCTTACCTCAACGAGCTGCAATACAAGCTGTCGACCTGGGCCGACCGCGACGTCCAGGCGGTTGCCGGCTCGGCCGACTTCTCCAATCTGGAGCAGCCGGAAAACTTCGTCGCCTCGCTGAAGCGCGCTGCGGAGGCAAATGCGCCCGCACGCCTGGCCTTTGGCCCGCGGCTCATCGGTTACAATCTGCGCATGAATTTTTCCGCCAATGGCTGGGGCAACCCGGACGAACGCGGGCAAGCTGTGCGCGAGCTGAACCGCAACGAGGACTTCCGCAAGGCCGTCACCATGGCGCTCGACCGCAAGGCGCTCGGCGACTCGCTGGTCAAGGGTCCGTTCACCGCCATCTATGCCGGCGGCCTGTCGTCAGGCACCAGTTTCTATGACCGCGATTCGACCGTCTACTACCCCTTCGACCTCGAGGGCGCCAAGGCGGAGCTCGCCAAGGCCGGCCTCAAGGATACGGACGGCGACGGTTTCGTGAACTTCCCGGCCGGCACCGCCGGCGGCAAGAACGTCGAGGTCGTGATGCTGGTCAACAACGACTACACAACCGACAAGAGCCTTGCCGAAGGCGTCGTCGCCCAGATGGAAAAGCTCGGAATTCGGGTCGTGCTCAACGGGCTCAACGGCACCCAGCGCGACGCCTCGCAATATTCCGGCCGCTTCGACTGGCTGGTCCGGCGCAACGACCAGGAACTGACATCGGTGGTGCAGAACACCGAGCAACTCGCTCCCGTTGGTCCGAAGACCAGCTGGAACCACCGCGCGCCCGAAAGCGGCGAGGTAGACTTGATGCCTTTCGAAAAGGACCTCGTCGATATCGTCAACAAGTTCGTCTCGTCCGAGGACAATGACCAGCGCGCGAGCTTGATGAAGCAGTTCCAGAAGATTTCGACGGAACACGTCTACAATGTCGGCCTGACGGAATATCCTGGCGCGCTGATCATCAACAAGCGCTTCTCGAACATTCCGCAAGGCACGCCGATCTTCATGTTCAACTGGGCCGAGGATTCAATCATCCGCGAACGGGTCTTTGTCGCCGCCGACAAGCAGGCGAAATACGAATTGTTCCCTGAGGAGCTTCCCGGCAAACCCGGAGACAAAGGCCCGATGGACTAGGAGCCCGATGAGATGAATTAGGTTTACCTCCCTGACCAAGAGAACTCCGGCCGCGCCGCTGGCGCGGTCGGACAAAACCAACCTCCGGACGCAACCAAAAGGCGCGATCGGCGAGACAAGGAAGCGGACCGTCCATGCTGCGATTCCTGCTCACGCGCATAGCGTCGGCAATACCGGTCCTCGCCATTCTGAGCCTGGTCACCTTTGCCATCATCCAGGCGCCGCCGGGCGACTACGCCGACTACATCCGCTCGCAGCTAATCAACCAGGGCGGTGCCTCCTTCGCCGAGGCCGACGCGCAGGCCAAGGCCTATCGCATCGAGCATGGCCTCGATAAGCCGCTGCCCGTCCAGTATCTGAACTGGATCGGCGGCATCATCACCCGCGGCGATTTCGGCTACAGCCTCTACTACAACAAACCGGTCGCCGATGTGGTCGGCGAGCGCCTGCCGCGCACGCTCATTCTGGCGCTCGTCTGCCATCTGCTGGCCTCGGTGCTCGGCATCACATTCGGCATATGGGCGGCGACCCGGCAATACACCTGGATCGACTCGACGCTGTCGGCCATCTCCTTCCTCGGCATGACGGTGCCGCGCTTCCTGATGGCGCTGATCATCGTCTATCTCATGGTCTTCCAGTTCAACGTGTCGGAGATAGGCAGCTTCTTCTCGCCGCAATATGGCGGCGCGCCATGGTCGTGGGCCAAGTTCGTCGACCTGGTCAAGCATGTCTGGCCGGTCGTGGCGATCGCTACCTTCGGCGGTCTTGCCTACAATATGCGCGTCATGCGCGGCAATCTGCTCGACACGCTGAACGCGCAATATGTCGAGACGGCCAGGGCCAAGGGGCTGACCGGCGCCGCCGTCGTTATGCGCCATGCCGTGCCCAACGCGCTGCACCCGCTCGTCATGTATCAGGGCGTGGTGCTGCCCTACATGCTCACCGGCGAGATCGAGACGGCGATCATCTTCGCGCTGCCGACCGTCGGCCCGGCAATCGTCGGCTCCATGGCCGTCGGCGACGTCTATGTCACCGCCACCTTCATGATGGTCCTGTCGGCGACGCTGATCGTCGGCAACATCATCGCCGACATGCTGCTCGTCCTGCTCGATCCGCGCGTACGCCAGTTCGGGGAGGGTTAGATGTTGGCGCGCGATCCATCACCGCCACCGCTGCCGGCCGAAGGTCCCATCGTAGCCAAACCGGCGCGCGGCAATGAGAGCTACATCGCGCTGGTCTGGCGCCGGCTGAAGCGCTCCTGGACCGGCATGGCTGGGCTTTGGCTGGTCGTGCTGCTGCTGGTGATGGCCGTGTTCGCCGAGTTCATGGCGCCAATGGACCCGAAGGTCACGGATGTCGGTTTCGCTCCCCCGCAGTTGCCGAGCTTCTATGACAAGGACGGCGGTTTCGTCGCGCGGCCGAGGGTCTATGCGCTGGCCGATTCGGTGGACCTCGATCCGGTCACTTTCCAGCCCGTCGTCGGTCCCGACTATGACCATCCAAGGCTGCTTGGTTTCTTCGTGCATGGCGCGCCCTACAAGCTGTTCGGGCTGTTGCCGGCGGACCGGCATCTGTTCGGCTCGCTGGACGGCCAACCAGTGCATTTCCTCGGCACCGACAAATTCGGCCGTGACGTGCTGTCGCGCGCCATCCATGGTTCGCGTGTCTCGCTGATGATCGCGCTGACGGTCGTCTTCATCATCACCGTCATCGGCACCACCGTCGGCATGGTCTCCGGTTATTTCGGCGGCAGGTTCGATGTCTGGATGCAACGCTTCGTCGAACTGGTGCTCGCCTTCCCGCAGCTGCCGCTCTATCTGGCGCTGACGACGCTGATCCCGGTCACCGCTCCCACCAACGTCTTCCTGGCTTTCGTCATCATCGTCATGTCGGCGTTGGGCTGGGCGCAGATGTCGCGCGAGGTGCGCGGCAAGACGCTGGCGCTGGCGCGGATCGAGTATGTGCGCGCCGCCATGGCGGTCGGCGCCACCGACCGGCGCATCATCATGCAGCACATCTTTCCCAATGTGATGAGCCATGTGATCGTCGCCGTGACGCTGGCGATCCCGACGGTGGTGCTGCTCGAATCCTTCCTCGGTTTCCTCGGCTTCGCCGTCAAGCCGCCGCTGATCTCGTGGGGCCTCATGCTGCAGGACACCGCGACCTATTCCGTCATCGGCACCTATCCCTGGATACTGTCGCCAGTCGGTTTCGTGCTCGTCACCGTCTTTGCCTTCAACGCGCTGGGCGACGGCCTGCGCGACGCCGTCGATCCCTATTGAGGTGGCACAGATGTCCGTCGCGTTCGCCGAATCCTTCGCACCGATCGTCCGCCACGACCATGACGGGCGCCAGGACCAGCCCATCATCGACGCCCGCAATGTCGCGGTGGCCTTCAAGGTCGAGCATGGCGTCGTCGAGGCGGTCAAGGACATCTCGTTCCAGCTCTATCGCGGCGAGACGATAGCGATCGTCGGCGAATCCGGTTCCGGCAAGTCGGTGACGGCGCGCACCGTAATGGGACTGCTGTCGCGACGCGCCACAGTGTCGCCCGGATCGAGCGTTTGCTATGACGGGCAAAACATCCTGAAATTTCCTGAGAACGCCCGCCGCAAGCTGCGCGGCAACCGCATCTCGATGATCTTCCAGGAGCCGATGAGCTCGCTCAACCCGATCTATACGGTCGGCAGCCAGATCGTCGAGGCGATCAGGGTGCATCGCAGGGTCAGCCGCAAGCATGCGTGGGCGCGCGCACTCGAACTTCTGCAGCACGTGCAGATTCCCGATCCTGTCGCGCGGCTCAAGCAGTATCCGCACCAGCTATCGGGCGGGCAACGCCAGCGGGTGATGATCGCCATGGCGCTGGCCAACAATCCCGATGTGCTGATAGCCGATGAGCCGACCACGGCGCTCGATGTCACCGTCCAGGCGCAGATCCTGAACCTGATCCGCAGCCTGCAGAAAGAGCTGCGCATGGCGGTGATCCTGATCACCCACGACCTGACCGTGGTGCGCCAGTTCTCCGACTACGTCTATGTCATGCAGCATGGCGAAATGTGCGAGCACAACGTCACCGAACGGCTTTTCGCCGATCCGCAGCATCCCTATACAAGGCGGCTTCTCGCTTCCGAGCCGCACGGGCAGCCGAAGCCGCTGCCGGAGGGCTGCGGCACCATTCTCGAGGCCAGCGGCGTGCGCGTCTCATTCATGCTGCGCCACGGCACTTTCCTGAAGCCGGATTGGCGAGAGCTGGTCGCCGTCGACGATCTCAGCCTCAGCCTGTGCCGCCATGAGACGCTGGGGCTGGTCGGCGAATCCGGCTCCGGCAAGACCACCTTCGGTCAGGCCCTGCTTAGATTGATAGACGCCAAGCGCGGCGAGATCCGTTTCGACGGCAAGCCGATCCACGGCCTGTCGCGGGCCGAGATGCGGCCGTTGCGCTCGCGCATGCAGATCGTCTTCCAGGATCCGTTCTCCTCGCTCAACCCGCGCATGACGATCGGCCAGATCATCGAGGAAGGGCTGATCGTCAACAGCATAGGGGCGACGCGGCGCGAGCGGGTCGAACGGGTGCGCGATGCGCTGGTCAGCGCCGGCATGCCGGGCGATATACTGTCACGGTTTCCGCACGAATTCTCCGGCGGACAGCGGCAACGCATCGCGATCGCCCGCGCCATCGCATTGGAACCCGAATTCATCCTGCTCGACGAGCCGACATCGGCGCTCGACCTTTCGGTCCAGGCGCAGATCATCGACCTGCTGCGCAAGCTGCAGGACGAGCGCGGCCTCAGCTACCTCTTCATCTCGCATGACCTCAAGGTGGTGCGTGCGCTATGCCACCGCGTCATCGTCATGCAGAACGGCAAGATCGTCGAGCAGGGCCCCGTCGACGACGTCCTGTCCAATCCCAAGACCGCCTACACCGAACGGCTCGTTAGGGCCGCTTTCGACGTGGCCTGAACATATGCCGGAGGTTAGCATGGCAAGAAATCCCAAGATCACTTTCATCGGCGCCGGCTCCACGGTGTTCATGAAGAACATTGTCGGCGACGTGCTGCAGCGCCCGTCGCTTTCTGGCGCGACCATCGCACTGATGGACGTCAATCCGCAGCGGCTGGAAGAGAGCGCCATCGTCGTCAACAAGCTGATCGCGACGCTCGGCGTCAAGGCGAAGACCGAGACCCATTCGGACCAGCGCAAGGCGCTGGCCGACGCCGATTTCGTCGTTGTCGCCTTCCAGATCGGCGGCTACGAGCCCTGCACGGTCACCGACTTCGAAGTGCCGAAGAAATACGGCCTGCGTCAGACGATCGCCGACACGCTCGGCGTCGGCGGCATCATGCGGGGCCTGAGGACCGTGCCGCATCTGTGGAAGGTCTGCGAGGACATGCTCGCCGTCTGCCCGCAGGCGATCATGCTGCAATATGTCAACCCGATGGCGATCAACACCTGGGCGATATCAGAGAAATATCCCGAGATCAGGCAGGTCGGCCTCTGCCATTCGGTGCAGGGCACGGCAATGGAACTGGCCCACGACCTCGACCTTCCCTACGAAGAGATCCGCTATCGCTCGGCCGGCATCAACCACATGGCCTTTTATCTCAACTTCGAGCATCGCCAGCCGGACGGCTCCTACCGCGACCTCTATCCCGATCTCGTACGTGCCTATCGTGAGGGCCGCGCGCCCAAGCCCGGCTGGAATCCGCGCTGCCCTAACAAGGTGCGCTACGAGATGCTGACCAGGCTCGGCTATTTCGTCACCGAAAGCTCGGAACATTTCGCCGAATACACGCCCTATTTCATCAAGGAAGGCCGCCCGGACCTGATCGAGAAATACGGCATCCCGCTGGACGAATATCCCAAGCGCTGCATTGAGCAGATCGAGCGCTGGAAAGACCAGGCGCAGGCCTACCGCTCGGCCCAGCGCATCGAGGTCGAGGAGTCGAAGGAGTACGCCTCATCGATCATGAATTCGGTGTGGACGGGCGAACCCTCGGTGATCTACGGCAATGTCCGCAACAATGGCTGCATCACCTCGCTGCCCCGGGATTGTGCCGCCGAAGTGCCGTGCCTGGTCGATGCCTCCGGCATCCAGCCGACCTATATCGGCGACTTGCCGCCGCAATTGACCGCGCTGATCCGCACCAACATCAACGTGCAGGAACTGACGGTGCGGGCGCTGATGAGCGAGAACCGCGAGCATATCTATCATGCGGCCATGATGGACCCGCACACCGCGGCCGAGCTCGATCTCGACCAGATCTGGTCACTGGTCGATGATCTCTTGGCTGCTCATGGTGACTGGCTGCCGGGCTGGGCGCGCAAAAACCGCAAGAACGAAGCCGCCGCCTGATCGGCGGCGCTCGGCCTTAATTCGGAGCGTCGGGGTCCGTCTCTTCCTCGTCGTCGCGGGCCTTGATGACATAGGCGCCCTTCAGCCAGCGGTTGAGGTCGATGTCCTTGCAGCGCGTCGAGCAGAACGGAAAGGTGTCGCGCGCCGAGGGCTTGCCGCATTCGGGGCAGGGGCGCTTCGGGCGCAAGGGCGTGACCTTGGAGTCGGAATTCACAGCCGGGTTCCCGCCAGCCAGCCGCCATGCACCTTGAAGCCTTCGCCGCTCAACAGCGCGACGGTCTCATACAGAGGCAGCCCGACGATGTTGGTGTAGGAGCCGACCAGCTTGACGACGAAGGCGCCGGCGAGACCCTGGACGGCGTAGCCGCCGGCCTTGCCGCGCCATTCACCTGAGGCGACATAGGCGTCGATCTCCTCGCGCGGCAGCCGCTTGAAGCGCACCCGCGTCTCGACCAGCCGCTGGCGCAGCTTGCCGCCCGGCGTGATCAGGCAGATGCCGGAATAGACCCGGTGCGAACGGCCCGACAACAGCCCGAGGCAGTTGGCGGCGTCGTCAAGGGTTTCTGCCTTGGGCAGGATGCGCCGCCCGACGGCAACCACCGTGTCGGCGGCCAGCACGAAGCCCGGCGCATAGTCGGCTTCGGTCTTCAGCGACGCGAACGCCTTTTCGGCCTTTTCCTTCGACAGCCGCTTGGCCAGCGAGCGCGGATGCTCGGCACGCAACGGCGTTTCGTCGACATCGGCCGGCAGCACACGGTCCGGCTCGATGCCGGCCTGTTGCAAGAGCTCGATCCGGCGCGGCGAACCCGAGGCAAGCACCAGCTTCTGCAAAATGCTCATCGCGGACCAGTCGGGCTTTGCTTACTTGAAACGATAGGTGATGCGGCCCTTGGTCAGGTCGTATGGCGTCATCTCGACCAGAACCTTGTCGCCGGTCAGCACGCGGATGCGGTTCTTGCGCATGCGGCCGGCCGTATGGGCGATGATTTCGTGTTCGTTTTCGAGCTTTACCCGGAACATCGCGTTGGGCAACAATTCCGTCACGACACCCGGAAACTCGAGGACTTCTTCCTTCGGCATTCGATACCTTTGCTTGGATGGCAGTTCCGGCGCTTAGAGCATGATGCCGAAAAGTGTAAAGCGGTTTTCGGACGACATCATGCTCTACTTCTTGGTTTAGAGGCGGATTCAGATTTCAGGTCGAACAGACCTGAAATCATCCGACTCTAGCCGGAATTTCGGCGGAACCTATATGATAATCGTCCGCTTGTGAACACGCTTAATCCGTCGCGTTTTTTGCCTCTGGAAGCAAGAAACGTCGGCCTATGCGCAACTTCAGGCGCTCGCGCACGTCGCGATAACTAGCCATGATCTGTTCGCGCGTGCCGCCGGCATCGGTCGGGTCCGGCGTCGGCCAGTATTCGACCTCGACGGCGAGCGAGCGGGTGAGTTCGAGTGCCGCGTGGTGCGCCTCCGGCGCTAGCGTGACGATGAGGTCGAAATAGTCGTCCTCGAGATCGTCCATCGTCCTTGGGTGACGTTCGCCTAGCGTGAGGCCCTCTTCGGCCAGCACCGCATCGACGAACGGATCGCGTTCGCCGGCGCGAACGCCGGCCGAAGCGACAAAGATGGTGGCAGGCAGCATCCGCCGCGCCAGTTGCTCTGCCATTGGCGAGCGCACGGCATTCATGCCGCAGAGGAACAGGATCGAACGGGGCAGGGCGCCGGGTGCCAGGGCTAACCCCGCCAGTGCAGCACGCAGACCAGCGTGAACAGCCGGCGCGCCGTATCGAAATCGATGTCGATCTTGCCGGAGAGCCGGTCCATCAGCGTTTGCGAACCCTCATTGTGCAGGCCGCGGCGGCCCATGTCGATCGCCTCGATGTGGCTCGGCGTCGAGGAGCGGATGGCGTCGTAATAGCTTTCGCAGATCATGTAGTAGTCCTTGACGATGCGCCTCAGCGGCGTCAGCGACAGGATATGGGTGACGACGGCGGCGCCATCCTCGCGCGCCACGGCAAACACCAGGCGCTGCTCGGCCAGCGACAGTTTCAGCCGATAGGGCCCAGGGCCGCTGTCATTGACCGGTTGAAAACTGTTTTCCTCGATCAGGTCGAAGATCGCCACCGCGCGCTCATGCTCGACGTCGGGTGTCGAACGGCCGATCGATTCATCGAGTTCGACATCGATCAGCCTGGCGCGGGTTTGATCGGAGTCCGACATAACGGCCTACATGTTCAGCCGTATGGCGACGGAGCGACCGTGCGCATCAAGGCCTTCCGCCTTGGCGAGCGCAATCGCCGCCGGCGCCAAGATACGCAGCTGCTCCGGTCCAAGCTTGAGGATCGACGTGCGCTTGACGAAATCGAGCACCGACAGGCCGGACGAGAAGCGCGCCGAGCGTGCCGTCGGCAGCACATGGTTGGAGCCGCCGACATAGTCGCCGATGGCTTCCGGCGTGTGGCGGCCGAGAAACACGGCACCCGCATTGCGCATCCGCGACAGGAAACCCTCGGCATCGTCGATGGCGAGTTCGACATGTTCGGCAGCGATGCGGTCGACCAGCGGCAGCGAGGATTCAATGGTTGGAACCAGGATCACGGCACCAAAATCGCGCCAGCTCGCCGCAGCCGTCTCGGCGCGCGGCAGGCTCAGCAGCTGGCGTTCGACCGCCTGTTCGACAGCGATGCCGAAGGCCGGATCGTCGGTGACCAGGATCGACTGCGCCGATGTGTCGTGCTCGGCCTGGGCCAGCAGATCGGCGGCGATCCAGTCCGGATCGTTGCTGCCGTCGGCCACGACGAGCACTTCCGACGGCCCGGCGATCATGTCGATGCCGACGGTGCCGAACACCTGGCGCTTGGCCGCCGCGACATAAGCATTGCCCGGGCCGACGATCTTGGCGACTGGCCTGATCGTCTCGGTTCCGTAGGCAAGAGCTGCGATCGCCTGCGCGCCGCCGACGCGGTAGATTTCCGACACGCCTGATATATCGGCGGCCACCAGCACCAGTGGATTGATGATGCCGCCCGGCGCCGGCACGACCATGACGATGCGCTCGACGCCGGCCACCCTGGCCGGGACAGCGTTCATCAGCACCGAGCTTGGATAGCTCGCCGTGCCGCCCGGCACATAGAGCCCGACCGCCTCGACCGCCGTCCAGCGCCAGCCGAGTTCGACGCCAGCGGCATCCGTATAGCGGTCGTCCTTCGGCCGCTGCCGCTCGTGATGGGAGCGGATGCGGTCGCGCGCGAATTCCAGCGCCTCGATCGTCTTTGGGTCGGCGGCCTTGTAAGCCTGCGCGATGTCGTCCTTCGAGACGGCGATGCCTAGCCCAGCCAGATCGGCGCGATCGAACTTCTGCGAATAGTCGATCAGCGCCGCGTCTCCTTCGGCGCGCACGCGCGCGATAATATCGCGGACCGCGGCATCGACATCGGCCGACACTTCCCGCTTGGTCAGCAGGAAGGCGGCGAAACGCTGCTCGAAATCGGCGTCGGACTGACGAAGCGTGATGGCCATCGGACGCTCAGGCCTTGTGGATCGGGCGCGAGGTGGCTTCCCACGCCCCGCCGATATCGGCAAGGCGGGCCTCGATGCATTCGACATCGAGCATGATCGTGCCGCCGCCCGCAAAGATCAGCTCGACGATGCCGGCCGGCTTGCTGATCTCGATGAAGCTGATCGCCAGCAGTGATAGGACCTCATTCGGCTTGTCGCGGTCAATGCCACTGGTCTTGGCGCCGAGCACCCGGTCGAAATGCAGCACGGCCTGCCGCCGCTCATTGTGCTGGCGAAACAGGCCGGATTTCGCCTCCCAGACAAAACGGTTCATGGTCAGCAGGAAACGCTTGGCCGCAGGCAGGAATTCGAGGTCGCTGACTTTCAGTACGGCGTCCTGGACATGGGCCGAAACAATGCTCAGGTCCTGGTCGTCGAGTGCGATAAGCTTAAGGGCGGTCATACGGATTTCGCACCTGAAGGTTGATTGTTCAGCCTTCTGTTAGGCGGTCTTGGCGATCCGTGCAACCGCGCCAGCAGCTGCAGGTCTGTGCTGCCCCCCATCGCCCTACCGGGCACTTCTCCCCGTATAGTGACGGGGAGAAGGACGCTGCCGTAAAGGATTTCGCCAATCTCCTGCCGTTGCTGGAGAGGAGCCGAGGTCGCGAGCTACGCCGAAATCCGCTCGATCACCGCGCCGCAGTTGGACAGCTTTTCTTCCAGCCGCTCGAAGCCGCGGTCGAGATGGTAGACCCGGTTGACCGTGGTTTCGCCTTCCGCCGCCAGGCCGGCAATGACCAGCGACACGGAGGCACGAAGATCGGTCGCCATGACCGGCGCGCCCTTCAGCTTCGGCACGCCGTCGACGATCGCCGTCTGGCCCGAAAGCGTGATGTGGGCGCCGAGCCGCGCCAGCTCCTGCACATGCATGAAGCGGTTTTCGAAAATCGTCTCGGTGATGCGCGACTTGCCCTTGGCCATCGTCATCAGGCCCATGAACTGCGCCTGTAAATCGGTCGGGAAGGCCGGGAAGGGTGCGGTCGTCACGTCGACCGGCGAAATACCGGCGCCGTTGCGCTTTACGCGAATGCCGGAATTGGTTGGCGTGATTTCGGCGCCGGTCTGGGCGATCACGTCCAGTGCTGTCTGCAGCAGCTCCGGCCGCGCGCCTTCGAGCACGACATCGCCGCCGGTCATGGCAACGGCCATGGCATAGGTGCCGGTCTCGATGCGGTCGGGGATGACACGCACGCGCGCACCCGACAGCGATTCGACGCCGTCGATGGTGATGGTTGGCGTGCCGGCGCCATAAATCTTCGCGCCCATGGCATTGAGGCATTCGGCGAGGTTGACGATTTCCGGCTCGCAGGCGGCATTTTCCAGCACCGTCTCGCCCTTGGCCAGCGCCGCCGCCATCATCAGCACATGGGTGGCTCCGACCGAGACTTTCGGGAAGATGTAGCGGTTGCCGACAAGGCGGCCATTCCGGGTCTTGGCGATGACATAGCCGGTGTCGACGTCGATATCGGCGCCCAGCGCTTGCAGGCCTTCGAGGAACAGATCGACCGGGCGCGTGCCGATGGCGCAACCACCCGGCAGCGACACCTTGGCTTCGCCCATGCGGGCCAGCAGCGGGCCGATCACCCAGAACGATGCGCGCATCTTCGACACCAGCTCGTAAGGGGCCGTCGTGTCGACGATGTTGCGGGCGGAGAAGTTGATGGTGCGCGAATAGCCCTCATTCTGCTTCTCGCGGCGGCCATTGACCGAATAATCGACGCCGTGATTGCCCAGAATGCGGATCAGCTGCTCGACATCGGCCAGATGCGGGACGTTTTCCAGCGTCAGCGTGTCGTCGGTCAAAAGCGAGGCGATCATCAGGGGCAGCGCTGCGTTTTTCGCGCCCGAGATCGGAATACTTCCGGAGAGCTTGTTGCCCCCGACAATTCTGATGCGATCCATGGAAGAACGTCCCTCTCGGCCAAAAAGGCCGGTTCAATCGTTTGAGTAGCGGCCCGTCTAGACCATTGGCCGGCTTGGTTCAAGAAATAGGATTTCCTGCTATCCGAACCAAGAGTGGCCGATTTGAGTTAATCTTTCCGCATTTCCTTCGAAGCAGCGAGCCCGTCCGGTCGCTGGTCGGCTTCTCCGGTGCGGCGCGAGCGCGACTGCGCCTTGCGCTTCTGCAGATTGGCGCGCAATTGCTCGGCCAGCCGATCCTTGCGGTTGGTACCGCCCTTTTTCGCTGGACCATCCTTTTTCAGTGGAATTACCTTGTCGTTCATCGTCCCGCCCTGGCTGGCGACCAGCCAGCTCGCCATTCAGGGATAGCCAACATTGTGGCGCCGCCATGTCATTAAAAGCTATCCGGCAAAGCCTTTCACAGAAGCGTTGCACTTGGCCTTGCGCTTGCCGGTTCGATATGGCAGAAGCCCCGCCATCAGCGGCTGCGGTAGCTCAGTGGTAGAGCACTCCCTTGGTAAGGGAGAGGTCGAGAGTTCAATCCTCTCTCGCAGCACCAGTTTCCAACCATCATCCTTGTTAGCCCCCTTCGTCCTCTGCATCTGCGTGGGCGGCGCGGCGATCGTGCCGGCAGACCTGATCAGCAGTGCATTGCTCCAGAAAAGAGTTGCCAGGGCAACCTCCAGCCGAAGCGCATTCTCGGCACCCGACACGATTCATTAACCAAGATGCTGTTCATCGACATGACGTGTTTTCGGCATGGATGCGCGCCTGCGCCGGTCAAGGCCATGCTCTGTCGGTTAGAGGCCGAAAGCCTCTTCATCTGGGCGGAGACCTCAAACCGCCCGAAACAAAAGAATGTGCAAGGCATGAACGTGATTGAAAGCGAGCAAAACGCGCCCGACGCCTCCCATCGTTGGACATTGCTGCCGGTCATCATGGCAGCGTTCCTTTGCCTGTGCGTCACCAGCGCGTTCGCGGAGACGCGGGCTCTGAGGATTCAACATCTCCATACCGGCGAGAAGGCTGAAATCGTCTTCAAGCGCAATGGGCGTTACGATCCGGCGGGATTGAAGAGGATCAATCTCATGCTGCGCGACTGGCGTCGCAACGAACCGACGAAGATGGATCCTCGCCTGCTCGATCTTGTCTGGCAGGCCTATCGTGCCAGCGGCTCAAGGGCCTATATCCATGTGGTCAGCGCCTATCGTTCGCCGGCGACGAACGCAATGCTGCGCAGCCGCTCGAAGGGCGTGGCCCGGGAAAGCCAGCACATGGTTGGCCGCGCGATGGATTTCTTCCTGCCGGATGTGCCGCTGAAGAAGCTGCGCGACATCGGCCTCAAGATGCAGGGCGGCGGCGTCGGCTATTACCCGACCTCCGGTTCGCCTTTCATACATATGGATGTCGGCAATGTGCGGCACTGGCCGGGCATCAGCCGCCAGGAACTTGCCAGGGTATTTCCCAACGGCAACACACTGCATGTGCCGAGCGACGGCAAACCGCTGCCCGGCTACGAGCAGGCGTTTGCCGCCTACAAATCGCGCAAGGGCGCCGGCACGCCCAACATCGAACTGGCAAGCGTCGACGGCGGCCAACGCAGGCCGCGCGGCCTGCTGGCGACGCTTCTGGGTGGCGGAGACGAGTCGGATGATGTCGCGGAGGCGGTGCCGGCACCACGCAAGCCGGCCAGATCGGTTGAACCCAGGCCTGCCGGCATCGCTATCGTGCCGCCGCAGGATGCCCAGCGGGCGGACATCCAGATGGCTGCCAGCGATCCAGGCGAGGAACCGCCAGTTGGACAGAAGGGGAAGACGCCTGAAGCGATCGTCACGGCCATGGCGCCGGGCTCGGTGCCGCTGCCCGCCTTCGCATCGCGCACCGAGCTTGCGGCACCCGTTCCGACCCCGCAAACCGCACCGTTGGCAAACGCCGATGCGTCCACGGCACGGGCCGAACTGGCCGATGCCAAGCCGGCAGCCGCCAATGCCGAAATTTCCACGGGCAAGGCGGATGCCGCTGCCGCGAGCGCCGCGCCGGACATGGTGGCGCTCAACATCCCTTTGCCGACATGGCGGCCGGAAAGCCGGACAAGCCCGGCGCGCCAGCCGGAAGCAGCCAAATCTCGCGATGCGGTCGGTGCCCTCCTGGCCATGCAGCACTCCGCTGACGGCCTTGATGGTCTGGCCGGCCAGCGGGTTGCGGTTCCCCCATCGAAGCCCGAAGATCGCGTCAGGACCAGCCCGAAGGCCGACCGCGTCCAGCCACGTCTCGATCCCGAAGCCACCGCCGTCATTGTGCCAGCCGCGTTGTCCGGCCGGCCGATCGGGACAAGTCGCGGCATCGCCGGCGGAGCCAGGCCTGCGACGGCGCCCGTCATTGCCGCCAATCTCATCCGCACGGCGCCGGAGCACATCTATCTCGACGGATTCCAGCCGCGAGGACAGACGTCCGATCACCGCCGCTTCACCGGCTCCGCGGTCAAGTTCCTGCCCATCGCCAGCTTCAAATAGGCTGGCCGCGTCCGGGATTCGACATATCCGATAAAGAGCGACCGCAGGCGTGTCGTGGACGGCGAATGCACCCGTTCGACCTGACATGAAATGTGGTGCACGATACGGATTGCGGGGTCGTCGGGGGATTGCGCAACCCATCCTGAAATCTTCCCGGATAGCCCTGTAAGAGAATTTCCAAATTTGACAATCTTGCATGAAATTGTAAGATAATCATCTTCCGTCAGCGATAGGCGATGACCATGTCCATCCGTGAAGAACTGGCCAACATGACCGTGGCGTTCACCTCCGCGGAAGAGAAGATCGTCCAGGTCCTGCTTGCCGATTACCCCATGTCGGGGCTGGGTACCGCGACCAGGCTGGCGCGGCGGGCCGGCGTCAGCGACCCGAGTGTGACGCGGCTGATGACCAAGCTTGGCTATGTCGGCTTTGCCGACTTCCAGGCACGCCTGCTCACCGAAGTCGAATCCAGGCTGCATTCGCCGCTTTTGATGATGGAGGCCAAGCGTCCGGGCGGCTCCAGCGAAGGCACCGCACTCGCATATTTCCATTCGGTTTCCGACAGTCTCGAGCGCACCCGCACCGCGGTGCCGGTGCAGGCCTATACGCGCGCCGTCAACATGCTGCTTGAGAGCAAGGGCCAGGTCGTGCTGCTGGGCGGCCGGTTCAGCCGGCATATCGCATCCATGCTTGCTGGTTATCTCCTGCAGTTCCGCTCCGGCGTGCGCGACATCGGTTCGTTGAGCCCCGCCGATTTCGACTTGTTGATCGACCTTGGCAAGCGCGACCTGCTCGTCGTCTTCGACTACCGGCGCTACCAGTCGGACGTGGTGAGATTTGCGCAGCAGGCCAAGGAACGCGGCGTTTCCGTCCTGCTGTTCACCGATGTGTGGCTGTCGCCGATATCAGAGGTCGCCGACCTGACCATGGTCGCGGCGATCGACGCCAACTCGCCCTTCGACACGCTGGCCACCGCCGTTGCCCAGATGGAAACCGTCTTTGCCCATGCGCTGGAAGGCCATGGCGCCGGGGTACGCAAGCGCATCGAGGACATCGAGAAGATCCGCAGCGCCAATGCGGTCACCCTCGATGCCGCCCTGTCGCCCGCGGCGGATGATGCCGCCAAACTCCCAAGGAAATAGCGTCGATGCGCCCAGCGCGGCGATGCAAGGAAGGAAACGACAATGCCTGACAACCAGACCATCATCGACGCTGTGCAGGCTGAGATCGAGGCCGATCGCGACTGGTTGATCGGGCTGACCCGCGACATGGTCCGTATCCCTTCGGTCAACCCCAAATTCGAGCCCAATCCGGCGATCAACCGCGAGGCGGATGTCCAGGCGCTGCTCGAGCCGATCCTCAAGCAGGACGGCTTCAAGACCGAGCAATGGGATGCCTTGCCCGGCCGGCCCAATCTGGTCGGCGAATGGGCGGGCGACGAGGACCGCAGCCTGATCCTGTGCGGCCATATCGATGTCGTGCCGGTCGGCGCGATGAAGGACTGGTCGGTCGATCCGTTCGGCGGCGAGATCACCAATGGCCGCCTCTATGGCCGCGGCGCCGTCGATATGAAGGGCGGCGTCGCCGCTTGCATCGCTGCAGCACATGCGATCCGCAAGGCGGGCATCACACTGCAAGGCCGGCTGGCCATCCACTCCGTCGTCGACGAGGAAGCCGGCGGCTTCGGCGCCATGGATGCCGTGAAGAAGGGCAAGCTCGCCAAGGCGGTGCTGGTCGCCGAACCGACCTGGGGCGATGTCCTGCCGGTCGAAGGCGGGCTCGAATGGGCGCGGGTGACGATCCGTGGCCGCAACGCCCATTCGGCACTGCGCTACAACGAGATCTATCCGCAGCGCCACGACAAGGACCGGCTGGAGCCAGGCGTCAACGCCATCGAGATCGCCGCCCGCTTCATTGCCGCCGTGCGCCAATATGAGCTGGACCGCACGCGGGCGAAATCCCATCCGCTGCTGCCGCTCGGCATGAACACCATCAACATCGGCGTCATGCATGGCGGCACCGGCCTTGGCGAACACGGCCTGCCGACCGTCATGACCAATCCGGCCATCATTCCCGATGTCGCGGTGCTCGACCTCGACATGAAATTCCTGCCGGATGAGAACTCGGCCGATTATCGCCGCGACTTCGAGAGCTTCGTCCATCATTTCGCGCAGACCGATGCCTGGCTGCGCGACAACCCGCCGACGATTCAGTGGGAACTCGGCGGCCTCTATTTCCCGCCGATGAACACGCCGGTCGACCACCCCCTGGTGACATCGCTGATGAAGCGTAAGGCCATGGTCGGCAAGGCGCCACAGGCGCGGGGCTTCGTCGCCGTGTGCGATGCGGCGCACTATGCCGGCGCTGGTGTCGACGGCGTCATCTTCGGTCCGTCGGGCGATGGGTTTCATGGGTCGAACGAGTATGTCGAGGTCGAATCTGTCGTCGAGACCGCCAAGGTGATCGCCGCTTCGGTCATCGACTGGTGCGGCATCCGCTGAGGCGGAGCCGCTATTCCGAAACTATCAGGCCGGGCGCTTCAGGCGTCCGGCGACAGCGCCCCATGAAGCCTTGATCATGCCGACCAGCCCGCTCGGGTAGGCCAGCATCACGCCGATGATCAGCACCGCCGTGATCATCGGCCGCCACGCGCCGAAATCAGCCATCCATTCGGCGAAGATCGTCAGCACGAAAGACGCGATGATGGCGCCGTAAATGGTGCTGGTGCCGCCAAGCAGCACCATCGACAGGATGATGGTCGCCAGACTCATACCGAACACGTCGATCGAGGCATTGCGCTGGTAGGCAGCGTAGAAGGCGCCGGCGACGCCGGTGAAGAAGGCGCTCGCGGCAAGCGTCAGCATGCGCTGGCGCACGATCGAGACGCCGCGGCTGATAGCGTATTCCTCATTGTCGCGCAAGGCGACGATGCTGGCCCCGGCGCGTGAGCGCACGAACACGCGCAGGAACAGGGTGCTCGCCACCAGCAGCGCCAGTGCGATGTAGAAATAGGCTGATTTGCCGTCGCGGACCATGTTGTGGTCGAAGACGTAGAGGCCGGGAATGCGCACCAGCCCTTGCGTGCCGCCGGTGATGGCGGACTGGCTGATGATCACCTGCATCACCAGCTGCGCGAAGCCGAAAGTGACCAGGATGATGTAGATGCCCTTCAGCCGCAGGATCGGGATGGTCACCAGGATCGCCGCCAATGTGGCGATGACACCGCTGGCAAACAGCGCGATCCATGGGTCGAATGCGGCCAGCTTGGTGAGCAGGCTGTAGGCGTAGACGCCGATGCCGAACAGCGCCAGATGGCCGAAATTGAAAACGCCGCCATAGCCAAGGCTGAGATCCCAGTTCGAGGCGACGATCGCATAGATGAAGGCCATGATCAGGATGTGGCGGGCATAGGTGTCGCCGAAGATCAACGGCAGCAGCGCCAACAGGGCGAAGCCGAGCACGAAGCCGATGGCCTCCTGCTTCCAGGGCGTGCGGCCGGGGGCGATCGGGGTTGCCGCCTCTGCGTGGCCAAGGGTCATCGGCGATGTCGTGTCGGTCATGCAAGGCCTCGGGAGCGGCTGGCGAAAATGCCCTCGGGGCGCACCATCAGGGTCAGGATGAGCACGCCGAACAGCAGCGCCGGTGTCCAGTACAAGCCGAAATAATAGCTGCAGGCGGCTTCGAAGAAGCCGATCAGATAGGCGGCGAAGATCGGTCCCGAGATGCTCGATATGCCGCCGAAAACGACGACGATCAGCGCCTTGAGCAGCGGATCGCTGCCCATCACCGGCGACATGAAGCGGTAGCCGCCCATGAAGATACCGGCCAGCCCGGCCAGCGAGGCGGCGATGGCGAAGGCCAACCCGTAGAGCGCGGTGACATTGAGGCCGACAAGGTGGCTGGCGTCTTCGTTCTGCGCCACGGCGCGCAGCGCCAGCCCGAGCCGTGTGCGGTTGAGGAACATCCACAGTGCGGCCAGGATCAGCGGCGTGATGACGATGATGGCGATCTGGTGCAGCGACACGCCGACGCCGCCGATGGTGGTGTTGCCGGCGATCAGGGGAGGGATCTGCTTCGAGCGCGGCCCCCAGATGGTCAAGGCTCCGTTCTCGATCAGCGAACCGGCCGCTAGCGTGGTGATGACGACGACCAGCACGATGTTGGGCCGACCGATCAGCGGCCGCACGACGCTCGCCTGCAGGATCCAGCCGACGCCGGCCATGACGACGACGGCGACCGGAAAGGCGACCGCCGCCGGCAGGCCGAGTTCGACCAGCTGCCAGGCGATGTAGGCGCCCAGCATCATGAACACGCCATGGCTGAAATTGAACACGCCGATCGTCGTCCAGACGAGCGCGAGCCCGACTGCCATCATGGCGTAGAGGGAGCCCTGGAACAGGCCGCCGAACAGGATTTCCGCCAATGCGCTCATTCCCAAGTTCCTAATGGCCAAAATACATCGACATGATCTCGCCGTGGTCGAGGCTTTCGCCCGGCTTGATCTCGGTCGCCACCGCGCCATGATTGACGAGGTAGAGTTGCTGCGTCAGCTCGAGCAGGAATTCGATGTCCTGCTCGACGACGATGAGCGGCACGCCGCCGCGCGAAATGTCCATGACGGAGGCGCAGAGTTCGTCCTTGATCTTGGGCGCCAGCCCAAGCGTCGGTTCGTCGAGGATCAGCAGGCGCGGATGGCTCATCAATGCCGTGCCGATCGACACCATCTGGCGCTCGCCGCCCGACAGCGTGCGCACGCGCTGGCGCCAGCGTTCCGCCAGTTTGGGGAACAGCTTGATCACCTTTTCGCGGTTCTCCGCCTCATGCGGCCGCGCGCGCGGGGAATAGGCGCCGAGTGCCATGCAGTCGGCGATGGAGAGATCGGGAAACGGCCGGTTGCCTTGCGGCACATGGATCAGGCCGGCGCCGACGATGGCGCGCGCGCTGTGGCCGACAATGTCCTGCCCGTCGAACCGGATACGGCCGCTCTTCGGCTGCAACAGCCCGGAGATGGCGCGCAGCAGCGTCGTCTTGCCATGGCCGTTGGGGCCGAACAGGCCGACATTGCCGAAGCGGCCGGCCTCCAGCGAGATATCGTGCAGCACGGTGACGCGGCCATAGCCGGCGGTGACGCCTTCGACGCTGAGAATGGGGTTCACGCCGCCGACCTCCTGGTGCCGAGATAGGCCTCGATGACGCGCGGGTCGGCAATCACGCCGGCCGGGTCGCCGGCGGCCAGAACGCGGCCATTGTTGAGCACCAACAAGTGCTGCGAAAGGCTCATCAGGAAGGTCAGCACGTGTTCGATCAAAAGGATGGTGATGCCGCGTTCGGCGGTGCGACGGATCAGGCCGATCGATGTCTCGATCTCGGGCTTGGTCAGGCTCGACGCCGGTTCGTCAAGCAAGAGCATGCGCGGCTGCATGGCGATCGCGGTGGCAAGCATCAGGCACTTGCGCTCGAAGACGGACAATTCGCCGGCAAGCCGCCCGAAGGAAGCGGACCCCAGGCCGACGAACTCCAGCGCCTCGGCGGCCGCATTGCGGGCCGTTGCCGCCGTTTTTTCCTGCTTGCCGTAGCTGGCGCCGATCAGCGTGTTCTCGAACACGGTCAACCCGTCGAAGCTGGTCTCGCGCTGAAACGTACGGGCAAGGCCGAGGCGCGCGATAGCGTGTCCCGATTTGCCGTTTATGGCATTTCCGTCAAACCGGATGCTGCCCCGGTCAGGGCCAAACGGGATGCCAGTGATGATGTTGAACAGCGTGCTCTTGCCGCTGCCGTTCGGGCCGGCTATGCCGAAGATCTCGCCGGCCTCGACCTTGAACGACACGCCGTCGACGGCCTTCAGCGAACCGAAGGCCTTCGACACGTCGTCCAGTTCAAGCAGGGCCATTCCTCACTTCATCCAGGGCTGGAGCTTGAAGGCGCCGGTGGCGTATTTCTCAGGCGAGATCAGCGTGCGCTGGCCATCCCAGATCTGGAAGAAGGTGATCGGGATGTAGTCGTCGCCCTGCGTGGCAAGGTGGGTGGCGGGATCGAATTTCAGCCGCCCTTCAGCGACCTGCTTGTCGGTCTCCGACAGCGCCTTCATGATCGCCGCATGGTCGGATGCGCCGCCGGCCTTCTTGACCGCGTCGAAATAGACATTGGTCATTTCGTAGAGACCAACGCCATAGGTGCCGCTCTCGACGCCGTATTTTGCCTTGAACTTGGCCGCCACCTCATCGGCGCGCGGGTTCTTTGGCGTCGTCAGCGCGCCACCGAGCAGATTGTAGATGACACCATCCGACTTCTTGCCGGTCAGTTCGACGAATTCCGGAACGCTCGGTGCATATTGCAGGAAGACGAGGCTCTTGGTCGGCTGCTCGAGGAACTGGTTGAGGAAGGACGCCGAATTGCCCGGCAGATAGTCGGTGTTGATGACGACGTCGGGAACGTTCTCGCGCACCTTGGCCAGGATCGAACGCCAGTCGGTCACTTCGCCGAAGGGCACGATCTCGTCGACAGTGATGGTCCAGCCCTTCTCCTTGAAGGTCTTCTTCATGCCTTCGGAGATGGTCTTCGAATAGGCATTGTCGGAGGAGATGATGGCGACCTTCTTGGTTGGCAAGGTGATCTTGCCGTCGGCCGCGAGCTTCTCGACGAACAGGGTGACGTCGGTGTTGTAGGCGTCGAAGGAAGGCGTCAGCGACCAGCAGCACATGTATTTGTCGGGGCTCGGTGCGATGATGTCCCGGGTCTGCTGCGAGGTGGCCGCCAGCATGTAAGGCATGTCAGCCTCGGCCATGTTGTCGATCTCGAAATTGGTCAGGCTGGCATAGCCCGTCAGCATGAAATGCACGCCCGGATCGCCAAGCAGGCGCTCGACCGCACTGGTGACGTTGCCGGCGGACTGATCCTTGACGTCGCCGACCACCAGTTCGAACGTATCCCCGGCAACGCCGCCGGCTGCGTTCGCCTCGTCGATGGCCATCTGCACGCCACGCTGGAACTCCTGGCCGTCCGCCGCGGCCGGGCCGGTTAGCGGCGCAAGCAGGCCGATCTTGACGACCTCGGCGAAAGCGGGCGCGCCTGATGCGGCAAACATGCCGATCAGCGTCGTGCTCATCAGGATATGGCGGATTCGACTTGCGGCGGATTTCGGCTTCATCGTGCTGTTCCCTGTTTTCCTCCCGTTCATCGGGAGTTGGATAATTGACAATCTACGCATAATTGTTCTTATTTGAAAAGGATTTTTCAGCGTAACCTGACCGAGAAATGTTTACCGGCGGGACATGGGAGACAGTGGCGCTTTGTTGCGCAGCTGCTTCAAAACAGGGCAATTCCAGACGGAGCCGACAATGACGATCTCGCAGAAGACCCTTGAAACCAGCCACGGCAAGATCGCGGTGCGCCAGACCGGCGGCCAGGAAACCACTGTCATGCTGATCCACGGCAATTCGTCTTCCAGCGCCGTTTTCCGCAACCAGTTGGAGAGCCCGCTAGGCGAGCGCTACCACATCATCGCTCCCGACCTGCCCGGCCATGGAGCGTCCGGCGATGCGATCGATCCGGAGCGTTCCTACAGCATGGAAGGCTATGCCGATGCCATGACCGAAGTGCTCGGGCTGCTCGGTGTCGACAAGGCCATCGTCTTCGGCTGGTCGCTCGGCGGCCATATCGGGCTTGAGATGATCGACCGCTTTCCGGGCCTGCTCGGGCTGATGATCACCGGCACGCCGCCAGTATCACCTGACGAGGTCGGCAACGGCTTCAAGCCGAGCCCGCATATGCACCTTGCCGGACAGGAAACCTTCAGTGCCGCCGATGTCGAGGCCTATGCGCGCAGCACCTGCGGCGAGCCGTTCGAACCGTTTCTCCTCGACACGGTGGCGCGCACCGACGGACGGGCACGGCGCCTGATGTTCGAAAAATTCGCGGCCGGCACCGGCAGGAACCAGCGCGAGATCGTCGCCGGCAAGACGCCGCCGATCGCCGTTCTGAACGGTGTCGACGAGCCATTCGTCGACACCGATTTCGTCGCGACGGTGAAGTTCTCCAATTTGTGGGAAGGCAGGGCCCATTTGCTCGACAAATCCGGCCATGCGCCATTCTGGGATTCGCCGGATCGCTTCAATCCGATCTTCGCCCGCTTCCTGGCAAGCGTCGACAGAGCGTAGGTCCGTCAGAAAACCGGCGCCCCGGACCCCGCCTTCGTGGCGGGTGGGTGACAATCATGAGCGTCTGTCGTATATTGACATAAAGATATCCTTATGTGACATGGATCGGCTTGTCGCCAAAGGGATAAAAAATGTCGCAGAATTCTGCATCGCTGGACGCATTGTTCGGCCCCGTTGCGGCAAAACCCGACGGTTCGGACGTGCTTGCGGCGCTCACAGTGGCGGCGCGCGAACGCATCCTCATCCTTGACGGTGCCATGGGCACGCAGATCCAGGGCCTCGGCTTTGACGAGGACCAGTTTCGCGGCGAGGCCTTCGCCGGCTGCGCCTGCCACCAGCAAGGCAACAACGATCTTCTGATCCTGACCCAGCCTGGGGCGATCGAGGAAATCCACTATCAGTACGCCATATCAGGCGCCGACATCTTGGAGACCAACACTTTCTCCTCGACCTCGATCGCCCAGGCCGATTACGGCATGGAGGATGCCGTCTACGCGCTGAATCGCGATGGCGCGCGACTGGTGCGGCGCGCCGCTATTCGTGCCGAGCAGCAGGACGGCAAGCGCCGTTTCGTCGCCGGCGCGCTCGGGCCGACCAACCGCACCGCCTCGATGTCGCCGGATGTGAACAATCCCGGCTATCGTGCCGTGACCTTCGACGATCTGCGCCTCGCCTATGGCGAGCAGTTGCGGGGGTTGATCGACGGCGGCGCCGACATCATCCTGATCGAGACCATCTTCGACACGCTGAACGCCAAGGCGGCGATCTTCGCAGCAGAAGAGATCTTCATCGAGAAGGGCGTGCGCCTGCCGGTGATGATCTCCGGCACCATCACAGATCTCGCCGGCCGCACGCTGTCGGGCCAGACGCCGACCGCCTTCTGGCATTCGGTGCGCCATGCCAGCCCCTTCACCATCGGCCTCAACTGCGCGCTCGGCGCCAACGCCATGCGTGACCATCTGGCCGAAATATCAGGCGTCGCCAACACCTTCACCTGCGCCTATCCGAATGCCGGCCTGCCCAATGAATTCGGCCGGTATGACGAGAGCCCGGACTTCATGGCCGCGCAGATCGAGGAGTTTGCCCGCGAGGGATTGGTCAATGTCGTCGGCGGCTGCTGCGGCTCGACGCCGGAGCACATCCGCGCCATCGCTGATGCGGTGCGGAAGTATCCGCCGCGCACCATTCCGGACATCGAGCCCAGGATGCGCCTGTCCGGGCTGGAGCCGTTCACGCTGACCGACGAGATTCCGTTCGTCAATGTCGGCGAGCGCACCAATGTCACCGGGTCGGCCAAGTTCAGGAAGCTGATCACGGCGGGCGACTATGTCGCCGCGCTCGACGTGGCGCGCGACCAGGTCGCCAATGGCGCGCAGATCATCGACATCAACATGGACGAGGGGCTGATCGATTCGAAGAAGGCGATGGTCGATTATCTCAACCTGATCGCCGCCGAGCCGGACATCGCCCGCGTTCCCGTCATGGTCGACAGTTCGAAATGGGAGATCATCGAGGCCGGCCTGAAATGCGTGCAGGGCAAACCGCTGGTCAACTCCATCTCGATGAAGGAAGGCGAGGCTGCGTTCCTGCATCATGCCAGGCTCGTGCGCGCCTATGGCGCGGCGGTGGTCGTCATGGCCTTCGACGAAGACGGCCAGGCCGATACCAAAGCGCGCAAGGTGGAGATCTGCACCCGCGCCTACAAGCTCTTGACCGAGCAGGCCGGCTTCCCGCCCGAGGATATCGTCTTCGATCCGAACGTGTTCGCCATCGCCACCGGCATCGAGGAGCACGACAATTACGGCGTCGACTTCATCGAGGCGACGGGCGAGATCACCGGCACGCTGCCGCATGTCCACATTTCCGGCGGCGTGTCGAACCTGTCCTTCTCGTTCCGCGGCAATGAGCCGGTGCGCGAGGCCATGCACGCAGTGTTCCTCTACCATGCCATCCAGCGCGGCATGGATATGGGCATCGTCAATGCTGGCCAGCTCGCCGTCTACGACACGATCGAGCCGGCGCTGCGCGAGGCCTGCGAGGATGTCGTGCTCAACCGTGTGCCCAAGGCCGGCGGCACCGCCACCGAACGCATGCTGGAGATCGCCGAACGCTTCAAGGGCACGGTGGGCCAGGAAGCCAAGGAGCGCGATCTTGCCTGGCGCGAATGGACAGTCGAACAGCGGATCAGCCATGCGCTGGTCAATGGCATCACCGAATTCATCGACGCCGACACCGAGGAAGCCAGGCTGGCGGCCGAGCGCCCGCTGCATGTCATCGAAGGCCCGCTGATGGCCGGCATGAACGTCGTCGGCGATCTGTTCGGCGCGGGCAAGATGTTCCTGCCGCAAGTGGTGAAGTCGGCGCGGGTGATGAAGCAGGCGGTGGCCGGATTGCTGCCGCATATGGAGGCCGAGAAGCTGGCCAACGCCGCCAATGGCATCGACAATGGCGAACGCCAGACGGCCGGAAAGATCCTGATGGCGACGGTGAAGGGCGATGTCCACGACATCGGCAAGAACATCGTCGGCGTCGTGCTGGCCTGCAACAATTACGAGATCATCGATCTCGGCGTCATGGTGCCGGCGGCAAAAATCCTGCAGACGGCGCGCGAGAGACAAGTCGACATTATCGGCCTGTCCGGCTTGATCACGCCTTCGCTCGACGAGATGGCGCACATGGCCGCCGAGATGGAGCGCGAAGGCTTCGACATTCCGCTGCTGATCGGCGGCGCGACGACCAGCCGCGTGCACACGGCGGTGAAGATCCATCCGCGCTACACCAGGGGCCAGACCGTCTATGTCAACGACGCCAGCCGGGCAGTCGGCGTGGTGTCAGCCTTGCTGTCAAATGACAGCAAGGCTGACTATGTCGACGCCGTGCGGGCCGAATACAAGAAGGTCGCCGATGCGCATGCCCGCTCCGAAGCCGACAAGCAGCGGCTGCCGCTGACCAAGGCGAGGGCCAACGCGCATCGGATAGACTGGTCTGAATATGAGCCACCGAAGCCGTCTTTTACCGGCGTGAAGGTGTTCGAGAACTGGGACCTCACGGAACTCGCGCGCTACATCGATTGGACACCGTTCTTCCAGACCTGGGAGTTGAAGGGCCGCTATCCGAAGATACTCGAAGACGAGGCGCAAGGCGCCGCCGCGCGCCAGCTGTTCGAAGATGCGCAGGCGATGCTGAAGAAGATCATTGCCGAAAAATGGTTCGCGCCGCGCGGTGTCATCGGCTTCTGGCCGGCCAATGCCGTCGGCGACGACATCAGGCTGTTCACGGACGAGAAGCGGTCGCAGGAACTGGCGACGTTCTTCACGTTGCGCCAGCAACTGACCAAGCGCGACGGCAAGGCCAATGTCGCGCTGTCGGATTTCGTCGCGCCAGCGGATAGCGGCAAGCCCGACTACATCGGCGGCTTCATCGTCACCGCCGGCATCGAGGAGGTGGCGATATCAGAGCGCTTCGAGCGCGCTAATGACGACTATTCCTCGATCATGGTCAAGGCGCTGGCAGACCGCTTCGCCGAAGCCTTTGCCGAGCGCATGCACGAGAAGGTGCGCAAGGAGTTCTGGGGCTACGTGCCAGACGAAGCGCTGGCGCCCGACGAGCTGATCGGCGAACCCTATCGCGGCATCCGCCCGGCGCCCGGCTATCCGGCGCAGCCCGACCATACTGAAAAGGCCACACTGTTCCGGCTGCTCGACGGCGAAGCCAATGCCGGCGTCAGCCTGACTGAAAGCTATGCGATGTGGCCGGGCTCGTCCGTATCGGGGATCTATCTCTCGCATCCCGAAAGCTATTACTTCGGCGTCGCCAAGGTCGAACGCGACCAGGTCGAGGACTATGCTGTTCGTAAGGCGATGCCGTTGGCCGAGGTCGAGCGCTGGCTTGGCCCCATTCTCAATTATGTGCCGGCGCACTATGCCGAGGCGGCTGAATAGCTGATGCCGGCGCGCGTCTGATGGAGAAGCGACAGGCGAATGCCAATCGCTTCTCCATTGTCATCCTGGCCCGCTTCGATTCCGGTGGGCTATTGCATGGCGGACGGGTTCATCCACAGCAGCTCCCAGACGTTGCCGTCCGGATCTTCGATGTGGCGGTTGAACATGAAACCGAGATCCTGCACTGGGTTGGGATCGGCGCGACCGCCTGCCGCCACGCCCTTCTCGATTACGGCATTGACCTCGTCCTTGCTGTCGGTGGTGAGCGCAATCAGCATCTGGCTGTCACGCTTGGCATCGCCGATCGGGCGCGCTGTGAACTGGCTGTAATGCTGGTGTGTAAGCAACATGACCCCAATGGAGTCGGAGAACATGATCGAGCTGGCCTGGTCGTTCGAGAACTGCGGATTCAGCGTGCCCCCGATCGCGAGATAGAACTTGGTCGCCACCTGCAGATCGCGTACCGGTAGATTGAGGAAGATCATTTTGGTCATCGGTCTAAGCCTTGCTTTCGTTGACGGGTACTAGCCAGTCTAGTACTGTATTTGTGGCTACCATGCGGGAACGGTACCGTCTAGTACTAGTTGAGAGGCGCTATGAAAATTAATGGTGAGACCAGGTCGGCTCGCAAGGATCGTGAAATCATCGAAGCGGCCACAGCCGCGTTCATCGCCAAGGGTTATGATGGAACCAGCATGGAAGAGATCGCCACCAAGGCAGGCGCTTCCAAGCAGACCGTCTACAAGCATTTCACGGACAAGGAGACGCTTTTCAGCGAAGTCGTCGAGTCCACCGCCAGCCAGACCAACGATGTTGTCGAGTCCGTGACGATGCTGCTTTCCGAGGCGCAATTCATGGAGGGCGGTCTGCAGCAGCTTGCCCGGCGCATGACAACGACGCTGATGGACGACAACTTGTTGAAGCTGCGGCGTCTGATTATCGCCAACTCGGATCGAATGCCGCAGCTTGGCCGCAGCTGGTATGAAAAAGGTTTTGAGCGCATGCTTGCCTCGGTGGCATCATGCTTTCAAAAACTTACCAGTCGAGGCCTGTTGCAGACTAGCGATCCCCGTTTGGCGGCCAGTCATCTCTTCGGAATGCTTCTCTGGATCCCTATGAACGAAGCCATGTTCACCGGAAGCAACCCGCGCTCGAAGGCTGACCTTGAGCGGCACGCCGATGCTTCGGTCGAAGCGTTTCTTGCCGCCTATGGGGCGCGGTTGAAATAGTCGCGCTCCTCCGTCTACATCGGCTGGTATCTTGAGTAGATCTGCCGCGCCAGAAACAGCTTCAACTGCCAGCAGGCCGGTTTTGCACAGGCTGCTCGCTTACGATCCAAGGCTGCGATAAACCCAAGGCAGCCGTCTTTGCAGTTGGAGCGCCGAATGACCGTACTCACACGCCGCAGGCTTTTGAAAGCGGCTGCGGTTGCCGGCGCGGGCGGGATCGGGCTCTCGGCCCTGGGTCGGCTTGGCGGTTGGGCCGCTGCCACGCCTGAGCCGGTGGTTTTGCAGACGGCAAAGATCCAGACGAAGCTGATGGATGTCGGCCAGACCAGGGATGTGCTGACCTATGGCAACGCCGGAATGCCGCCGGTGCTCAGGATGAAAAAGGGCGAGCCCTTTGCCGCGCGTCTTGTCAACGCCATCGACGATCCGACGACGATCCACTGGCACGGCATTCGCGTTCCAAACAAGATGGACGGCGTGCCGTTCCTGGTCCAGCCCTACGTCTATACCGGCGACCATTTCGATTACGCCTTCACGCCACCCGACGCCGGCACCTTCTGGTACCACCCGCATTGCAACACGCTGGAGCAGATGGGCCACGGCCTGACGGGCGTGATCGTGGTCGAGAACCCCAGCGATCCGGAATTCGATGCCGAAATCGTCCTCAACCTGCGCGACTGGCGCCTCGGCGACGATGGCCAGTTCATCGATCAGTTCCGACCGCGCGATGCCGCAAAAACCGGCACTTACGGCACGGTGCGCACCGCCAACTGGCTCGATCAGCCGCAATATGATGCGCCGGCCGGAGGGCTGGTGCGGCTCAGGGTCGCTATCACCGACGTCACCCGGATCTATGCCTTTCGCGTCGACGGCGCCGAGGCGTCAGTCATCGCGCTGGATGGCAATCCGGTGCCGCAGCGTTTTTCCCCCGATGCCTTGCTGCTTGGACCCGGTCAGCGCATGGAGCTGGCCATCAGCATGCCCGACGACGAGGGCGCGATCGTCAGCCTGAGAGACGTCAGGGGCACGAAGCCAAAAATCCTGGCGACCCTGCGCGCGACAGGAAACTCGCTCAAGCGGGACATTCGCGATCTCGCGCCGCTGGAGGTCAATCCGGTGGCGGAAGTAGATCTCACCGGCGCCCAACATATTTCCCTAGCACTCAGCGCCACGGCGGAAAATGTCCCGAGCGATGGCATCTGTGGTTCACTTGGCTACAGTTTCTGGGCCATCAACAAGGTGCCCTGGCCCGGCGATACGCCGGATCCGACCGCCCCGCTGGCCGAATTGAAGCTCGGCAGGAGCTATGTCATCGACATGGAGAACCTGACGCCGCAATCCCATCCGATGCATCTGCACGGCATGAGCTTCAAGGTGCTGTCATCCTCGACGCGCCAGGTTCAGCCTGTCATTTCCGACACCTATCTCATCCAGCCCAATGAGAAGGTTCAGCTCGGTTTCGTCGCCGACAATCCCGGCGACTGGCTGCTGCATTGCCACATCATCGAGCATCAGAAATCGGGAATGACGAGCTACGTCAGGGTGGTCTGAAGCCTCGTCCTGTTACCGAGGCCGAGCCAGCCTCCGCGACGCTTCGAGACCGTCACTTGCGCAATTGCGCCTCGATCTCGTCGAGGATCTTGTCCTTGCCGATGCCGGTGAGGAAGGCGAGGCCTTTGATGACCGGCTTGGTCACCGAAGCGGAGATCGGAGTGGTGGCGACGATGAAGTCGACATTGTCGGCCAGTCCCGGCACTTCGGTGGCCTTTGCCTGCTGGGCATTGAAGGTGAGGCCGCGCTTCTTCATTTCCTCGGTGACGGCGACGTTGACCGCGGTCGAGGTGGCGATGCCCGTGCCGCAGGCAAAGAGAATGGTTTTCTGTCTGGACATCTCTGCTTCTCCTTGTTTCAGCCGAGTACGGCTCGCACGTCGTCGAGGGTTCTGGCCGACCTCAAGCCGTCCAAGGTTTGCGGATTCTGGATGATGGCCATGACGGCCTGCAGCGCCTCAATCTGCTTGTCCTTGTCATTGATGGCAAGCAGGAAGACAATGCCGACCGGCAGCATCTCGTCGGGGTCTTCCATGTTGGCGAAGGTTACCGGTTGTTTCAATGTGCCCATCGCGATGCCCGGCTTCAGCACATGCTTCGGATCGGTGTGCGGTACCGCGACATTGTCGGGGCGCTCCAGCGGCAGTCCTGTCGGGATGGTCAATTCGCGGCGCACGACCGCGTCGGCATAGGAGCTTTTGACATAACCAAGCATCTCGAGCCGGCCCGCCAGGATGCGGATGATCTCCTCATTGGTCGATGCATCGGATCCGAGCACGATCGCTTCGGGATCCAGAAGCTGCATGAGGCCGTCAGGCATTTCTTTGCTCCGTCGATGAAATCGTGCGCCCGTGAAGGGCGCACGATCGGTTCAAACGCAAGGCGCTATCAAGTTCAGACCGTCTCTTCGGCCGGCTCGTCCTCGGCGCCCGCGGCCCGTTCCCAGCCGAGCGGATTGCGGCGGTAGAGGACAAACAATGCCGCGATGACCACCGCGATCACGATGATGCCGACAAGCCCCATTCCCTGGATCGCCTCGATGATCACGTAAGGCACCCACAGGAAGCCGTCGACCACCGAGGTGATCTGCAGCGCATCCGCCGGCAGCTTGAAGCCCGATGCGACGGCAGCACTGGTGAACAGCGGCGCCAGCGCGTTGGCGACGTAGAAGCCGATGGCCAGCGTCACCGTGCCGATCACCACCATGCGGAACACATTGCCTTTGACCAGAGGCGCGGTCATGGCGACGATGAAGGGAATGACCGCCAGGTCGGCGAACAGGATGACGCGGTTGCCTGGCAGGATGATGGACAGGATGATCGCGATCGGCACCAGGATCAGCGACGACGAGATCGCGGCCGGATGGCCGATCAGGATCGCCGAATCGAGGCCAACAAGCAGCTCGCGGTCGCCGGTGCGCTTGCGTACGAACGCCTGGGCTGCGTCGGAAACCGGGAGCAGGCCCTCCATCAGTATCTTGACCATGCGCGGCAGCAGCAGCATGACCGCCGCCAACGTCATGCCGGTGCCCAGAACCTTTGCCAGCACCACGCTGAGATCACCCGCATTGTAGAAGGCGATCGCGCCGAGCACGAGGCCGATGATCAGGCCCATCACGACAGGTTCTCCGAACACGCCGAACCTGCGCTCGATCGTATCGGTGTTGATGTTGATGCGGTTGATGCCGGGAATGCGGTCCATGATCCAGTTGAGCACAATGGCGATCGGCAGGATCTGCGCGGAGGCAAGGTGCGGCACGGAAATGCCGGGCACGCCGTAGAATTGCTGCACCGCGCGTGCCGACCAGTCGGCGAAGAGCAGCGACAGCGCGGCGACAAGTGCTGCGACCGCGATGCCATAGGCCAGATTGTCTGTCGCGGCGACGACCAGTGAGCCGACAAAGGCGAAATGCCAGAAATTCCAGACGTCGACATTGAGCGTGCGCGTCATGCGTGTCAGCAGCAGCACGATGTTGACGAGGATGCCGACCGGAATGACCCACAGGCCGACCGATGAGCCGAAGGCGATCGCCGCGGCCGAAGGCCAGCCCACATCGATGATGTCGCGATGGATGCCGGTGTTGGTGACGATGGCCTTGGCAACGTCTCCGATCGACGTGAACATGAGGCCAAGCACGAGATTGATGCCGATGAAGGCGACGCCGATGGTGACGGCGGCGCGAAAAGCCTTGCTGATCTTGGCGCCCAGAACCACGGCGATGATAAAAATGACGATCGGTAGCAGGATCGTTGGGCCGAGCGTGTCGATGGCCCCTTTGAGGCCCGCGAGAACAGTATCCATTATTCCTCCCCTGGAGCCCCCGAGCCTTCGCTCGACGCCTCGCAATGATGCTCCATCCAGCCTTTGACGCCACCCTGGCGCAAAGACACTCCCCAGTCCGCCGCGAGGCGCATGCTCTCTGATCTGTCGATGAACATTTGCCTTTGTTGGCGAACGAATGTTTTATTGTGGCTGTTCACGACAATGTCAATTGGCAACCCTTTGTGCCAATCGCCCGGGACGAATGTCCCTTGTTCGGGCGATTTCGCTGGAAAATGCCGGTCGCCAACGGTTTCGTTGGCAAATGGAGCCGGTTCCCTGCTATCCGACCATAATCACGAAGCTGTGGACATTCCTGCATGACCAATGTCGCCCTGACCGGCCTTGCCCGCGATCTCGCCAGGCGTGCCGCCGAGGGCCGCCCTGTGCGCATCGGCGTCATTGGCTCGGGCGAGATGGGCACCGATCTGGTCACGCAAGGCATGCTGATGCCGGGCATTTCGGTCTGCGCCGTCTCGACACGCCGCCCGCACACCGCGCGCGATGCCATCCGCATCGCCTATGGCGATGAAGCCATGGCGGTCGAAGCCGACACCGCGTCGAAAGTTACCGGCGCCATAGAGAGTGGCAAGATCGCCATCACCTCCAACGAGATGCTGGTCACCAATCCGTTGATCGACGTCGTCATCGACGCCACCGGCAAGCCGGGTGTCGCCGCCGATTTCTGCCTGTCGGCGATGGAGCACGGCAAGCATCTGGTGATGATGAACGTCGAGGCCGACGTCACCATCGGCTGCTACCTCAAACAGCAGGCTGACCGGCTTGGCGTCGTTTATTCGGTGGGTGCTGGCGACGAGCCGTCGAGCTGCATGGAGCTGATCGAGTTCGCGTCGGCGCTCGGGCTAACCATCGTCTCAGCCGGCAAGGGCAAGAACAACCCGCTCAACCACGATGCCGTGCCCGATGACTATCGCGAGGAAGCGATCCGCCGCAACATGAACCCGCGCATGCTGGTCGAGTTCGTGGATGGCTCCAAGACCATGGTCGAGATGTGCGCTATCGCCAACGCCACCGGGCTCGTGCCCGATGTGCCCGGCATGCACGGCCCCAAGGCCGACCGCGACGATCTCGCCAAGGTGCTCATTCCGCGTGAGGATGGCGGTCTGTTGCTGAAGAAAGGCGTCGTCGACTACACGGTCGGCAAAGGCGTCGCGCCCGGCGTCTTCGTCATCGTCGAGGCGACGCATCCGCGCATCATCGAGCGCATGGACGATCTGCATATCGGCCACGGTCCTTACTACAGCCTGTTCAGGCCCTATCATCTGACCTCGCTGGAAGTGCCGCTGACCGCCGCCCGCATCATGCTTTTCGGCAAGCCTGACATGGTGCCGCTGCCAAGGCCGGTGGCCGAGGTGTGCGCCGTCGCCAAGCGCGACCTTGCCGCCGGCGAGACCTTCGATGCGATCGGCGAGACCTGCTATCGTTCCTGGACCATGACTGTCGGCGAAGCCCGTGCCCGGCGCGCCGTGCCGGTCGGCCTGCTCGAGGGCGGCAAGGTGCTGAAACCGGTCAGGAAAGGCGAATTGCTGACCGCCGACAATGCGTCACCCGATCAGACGACGAGGCTGTTCGCCTTGCGCCGACTCCAGGATGAGATGCTTTACGGGGCAAGCTGAGGATTTACTTCCCCAGCTCGACAGACCGCAACCGCGCCGCCTCGACTGCCCGGGTCAGCAGATTGGTCAGCCGGTCCTCGCCCATCAGCACCTCCAGCGCCGCCGCCGTCGTCCCCTTGGGACTGGTCACTTGCTGGCGTAGCACGCCCGGCTCCTCGCCGCTTTCGGCGGCGAGCGAGGCAGCGCCGTAGACGGTCTGCATGGCGAGCAGCTTGGCGGTTGCCGTCGGCAGCCCAGCCCTCTCGGCTGCCACGGTCAGCGCCTCGATGAAATGAAAGATATAGGCTGGCCCCGACCCCGACACGGCGGTCACCGCATCCATCAGGCCCTCGTCATCGATGGTGGTCACCTCGCCGCTCGCCGACAGCAGGTCGGCGACGAAACGCTTGGTGTCTTCGGAAACCAGCCTATTGGAGAACACCACCATCATGCCTTTGCCGATTGCTGCCGGCGTGTTGGGCATGCAGCGCACGATCGGTGTGCGGCTGCCCAGGATTTCCTCGAAGGTAGCGGCAGGCGTGCCGGCGGCGATGCTGACGAAGGTGGTGCGGCCATCTGCGAAGCGCTTGTAGGCGGCGGTGACGTCGCGGATCACCTGCGGCTTCACCGCGATGACGACGAGATCGGGCACGGCATCGGCCGGAATGCTACTGGCATCGGTTGATGTCGCACAGCCCAGCGTTGCCGCGCGATTGCGCAGATCGGCATTGGGCTCGACCACGAAAACCGCCGACGGCGCGAGCTTGCCGGATTTCAGCCAGCCTGAGAGCATGGCGTAACCCATATTGCCGCAGCCGGCGAGAACAAGCCTGATCGTCATCGAAAGCCCTCCGAAGGAAGGCCATCACATAGACGCTAGCGCTTCGCTGGGGAAGCCCTGTCAGGACGGACGGGAAGATTGCGCATCGTGATCGGGATCACGCACCGCCATCGGTCGCAGCGAGACTTGCCTGAGGCCAAGCACGCCGAGCACGAAGAACAGCCAGACCGGGTCGCCGCGATGGAAGAAGAAGCTTTCGAGGAAAGCGTTGAGCGCCGTGAACAGCACCACCATCATGAAGAAGTCGCCGAGAAAGATGTTTTCCCTGCGCAGCGGAATGCGCATGTAGTCGCGCAGCGGCGCGATGAGGAAGGTGTAGACCGCCACGCAAAGTGCCGGAATGCCCATCAGCACGGCGATGTCGAGATAGCCGTCATGGCCGTGCACGATGGTTCTGATGTCCCAGGGCCGGTCGAAGGGCTGGTCCTGATTGAGCAGCAGCGGCGTTCCCCAGAAGCTCTCATAGCCGTAGCCGGTCCATGGCTTCTTCGCCAGCATGCTGCCGGCAAACTCCCACAGCGTCGTGCGGCCGGTGTAGGTCATGTCGGGAAAATAGATTGCCGCCAGATGTTTCACCGGCGGCAGGAAGACGATGCCCAGCGTGCCGACCGCCGTGGCGATGATCGCTAGCGCAAACAGGATCGGCGTGCCGAGCCGCATGCCTATCAGGCTCGGGAACATCACGATCAGGATCGAGAACGGCACCAGGCCAGCTGTTGTCTTGGAGCCGGTGTGCAGCATGAAGATCATCGCCGCGAGGAAGATCCCGGCGCCCCAGTAGCGCTGCCCGCGCCGGTAGAGATAAAGACCTGCGAAGCTGAGGCAGGCCATGATCGGGCCGGCGATGTTCTTGTGGGTGAACACGCCGCGCCACAGGCCGGCATGTTCGGGCTCCTGTGAGTCGGCGGTGTGCATCGCTTCGTGCGGAAAGATGATGAGGCCGAGATAGGAAAGGCCTATGACCGCGACGGCGGTGAAGATGATGACTTTTGAGAAGGCCTCGGCGTCGCGCGGCAGCACCAGGATCGTCGCCATCGTCAGGATGCCGATCAGCGTGAAGGAGGCGGCACGCATGGCCGAGGGCGGGTCGGTTGCCAGCACCACCGACAGGAAAAAGAAGCCCAGCATCAGCATCCAGGATGGGCTGAGCAGCGAGCGCACTACGCGCGGATCGGCAAAAGCCATCAGCGAGAAGATCGACATGGCGCCGAGCGAACTGAAGCCAAGCTGGTTGACGATGTCGCCGCCTTGACCGGTGAGCTCGGCGCCGGCCGGCTGGAACGGCCGGAAGGACACCATGATGACGGTGAACAGCAGCGCGGCAATGGCAGTGGCCACGCCTTCGCGCGTGAACGCGGCGCTGAGCGGCGCGCGCTCAGTTTTTCTCAGGCTGGCGGTATTGCTCATTGGCATATCCGAATTCGGCCAGCACGCGGCCTAGCGCCACATGAACGGGGTAGATGGCGATCGCCGGCGATCCGGTTCGCGCCAGCCGCATCAGGCCGCGAAACGGCGAGGCGGCAAGCAGCACCAGGCTCTTCAGCAACACCTTGACGCCGGCCAATGGCGTGCCGGCGCGCTTCTTCTTTTCGACCAGTGTCGAGATGACGCCGTTGCGCAGGCTGCGGGCACGGATCCAGTCGGCCTCGACACGCCGGGCCGGAACGGTTTCTTGCACTTGCGCTTCAGCGCACCAGCCAAGCACGAAACCGCGCTGCGCCGCCCGGCTCAGGAAATCGGAATCGCCGCCGCCCATGAAGTTGAACTTCAGATCGAGAAAGGGCGGACCCATGGCGATCAGCACGTTGCGCCCGACCAGAAGATTGCCGGACGAATAAAGCGCAGGCACGCGCCCTGTTTCCCGGTAGGGAGGCGCGAACACCGGATGCTCGGCCCATCGCGCATGTGCGGGATCGGCAAACACGGGCACCTGCGGGCCGCCGACAATATCGGCGCCGAGCGTCTCGGCTGCCGTGCACATCCGTTCCAGCCACCGCGGATCGGCGATCTCGTCGTCGTCGATGACCAGCAGATGCCTGAAGTTCGGGAATTGCAGGATCGCTGTCTGCCAGCCGGCATTGTAGGCGCTGCAATTGCCGCGCTCCTGCGCAATGATGACCAGACCTGACATCTCGCCGCGCTCGAACAGCGGCACTGCCGCCTTGGCGCCAGCCCGCGCTTCGGCTTCGTTTTCCATGACGATGACGGCAAAGCGCCTGCCGGTTTGCTGCGCACGTAACGACGCCAGCGTTTCCAGCACCTGCTCGGGCCGCTTGAAGGTCGGCAAGGTGACGACCGCTTCGACGGCCTCGAGGTCAAGCCGCGGCGAGCGTCCAGCGATCGATACCGAACCGTCCGATGGCAAAGGGATCATCCGTGTCCAGCCACATGGTGAGTTGGGTTCTGGTAGCACCCCGGTGATAAGGTTTCGTTAATCACCTTGCACGGAGAAGCCCGCCAGGCAGGGGCTTTCGGTCGTCGAATGTGCTCGCTTAATCAAGGGTTCACCGCACTTTGCTACCGGCTACACCACTGGATAGGTGAGATGCATCTGCTGTTCGCCACATCGATCGTGCCCGACGGCGCTCTCGCCTCGGGCTACGAGATCGCCAACGCTGCGATCATCGCTGCCTTGCGGCGCGCTGGCGCGCGCGTCACCGTCATCGGCTTCACCTGGCCGGGGAGACCCGCGGCCGATCCCGAAAACACCGTGGTGCTGGGTGCGATCGACGTGCGCACGGACAATGCCTCTGCACGGCAAAAGCTGGCCTGGGTCGGCAAGGCGCTGCTTTCGGGCCTCACATTTGCGTCGGTCAAGTTGCGCGCGGTGTCCGAAGGCGATGTACTTGCTGCTGTCGAGCGCACCGGCCCGTTTGACGGCTACGTGTTGAATTCCGTGCAGTTCGCCGGTGCCTTTGAAAAGCTGTTCGCTGACCGGCCTTCGATCTTCGTTGCCCACAATGTCGAGCATCTTTCGGCGCAGGAGAATGCCGCTGCGGCCGGAAGCCTCTTCCAGCGCCTGTTGTTCCGCCGCGAGGCGAGGTTGCTCAAGACCGTAGAAGAA
>NZ_RZRQ01000798.1:0-212 GCF_003997785.1 Mesorhizobium sp. M7D.F.Ca.US.004.01.2.1
ACCTACACCGACACCTTCAATGTCGTCAGCGCCGACGGCACCGCCACCACCGTGACCGTCCACATCCTGGGCACCAACGACGCGGCCGTGCTGTCGGCCGATGTGCGCGACCTGACCGAAGGCAACACGGCCGCCGACATCTCGACGTCGGGCACGCTCACCATCTCCGATGTCGACAGCGATCCCCACTTCGTGCCCCAGGTGGCTGCCGC
>NZ_RZRQ01000799.1:0-205 GCF_003997785.1 Mesorhizobium sp. M7D.F.Ca.US.004.01.2.1
GCATCACTCCCTCGCCATCCCCTCCACTTGCGCCGCCGACAAGAACAACAGCACCACATCCGACATCCCAAGCAGCGGCGTGAACGTCACGATCGTTATCCCGCCGGTTGCGTTGGTGCGGGTCAGGCCTTCGGAATAGATGTCGAGCGGTGGTTCCTCGTCGAACCAGACGCCATGCAGCGTCTCGCCCTGCCATTTCTCGCGG
>NZ_RZRQ01000080.1:0-21194 GCF_003997785.1 Mesorhizobium sp. M7D.F.Ca.US.004.01.2.1
GCGCATCACATCCCGCCATGGCACCGACGTGGTCTACAAGCTCGGCGTCTATCCGACGGTCGGCGAATATGGCTACACCGACCAGCCGGGGCGCTGGGACCACTGGCCGGCCGCCTTCGTCTTCACCGGCGGCGCCGACGACGGCGTTGACGGCAAGATCGTGCTGGCGCCTGGCGACGTGCTTTTGCCGTTTAACACCTACGTGCGCGAACCGGTCGTCTACACGATCGAGAAAGGCTTCGTTCAGGACATCCGCGGCGGCCTGGAGGCCGAGCTGATCAAATCCTATATGGGCGAGTTCAAGGATCCGCGCGGCATGGGCATGAGCCATGTCGGCTGGGGGCTCGACCATCGGGCGCAGTGGCACGGCCTGACCCAATTTCCAGGCGGCATGGGCATGGAGCTGCGCTCATTCTACGGCAATGTGATGTTCTCGACCGGCCCCAACAACGAACTCGGCGGTCCCAACGACACCGCCTGCCACCTCGACATTCCGATGCGTGGCTGCAGTCTTTTCCTCGATGACGAGCCGATCGTTGTGGACGGAGGCATCGTCATCAAGGAAATGCAGCACCGCCAATAGACGAGACTGCCGGCACCCGATCGACCCCAAGGCCTGAGGCTTATCTATATGCGATATGAAGCATGACTCGTAGTCTGAATTGGGGACGGAAGCGGACCGCACGCTGCGAGCAAGGGCGTCCAAATGCGAACTCTCAGTTCGATGCGAGCTGCGTCGTGGGTGACTAATCCAGACCACGCTGCTTCAGAACCGAGTAGAACGCTCTGCCGGTTGAGGCGACTTCAAGCTCTGGCAAGAGCATTCAGGGTCAGCTGGAAGTCGTGCCGCGGTCTCCAGCGCAATCCGCGAGGCTGTCATGGAGAGGCTTGGCAACACATCCTCTTGCAGCAATTTCTGGCGATTGCGGTCCATATAGTCGTTGAAGCCGGCCGTGACGAACGCAAGAGGCACGAAACACGCGCCAATCTCACGCGACAAGGTCGCCTCTGGGGCGATCGAGTGGTTGAGCACGTCCGCTCCCATGTTTCGATACGCCAGAGCTTCGGCGGGAGTTGTCAGTCGCGGCCCGTAGCAATGGGCAGCGACCAACTGCTGTTCGATGCCATGGACGCGGCATTCGGCTGGCCAATGGCGCCGGGCGGTCTCGGCCAACAATGCCGCACATCTTGGACATACGATCTGCTTGCCCGAGCAGTCGAAACTCTGGCGGCCGGGAAGCAATGAAAACGGGGTCTGCGACAGTTCGATGATATCGGCGTTTACCACCATGTCGCCGGGTTGGATCGCTTTGTTGATGGCGCCAACGGTCGAGCAGGCCAGGACTTGCCTTACCCCAGCTTTCATCAACACCCAGAACGCGCGGCGATGGCAGGAATGGTCGATATGGTCGCGCGGATTGCCGTGCGAATACATGCACAACGCACGTTTCGTTTTGCCCTCGACGGTAATCGACGCATCGAATTCGAGAAGCTTCCAGTTGTCAGAACGACCGAAGGGCGTTTCAAAACTCATGTCGCGCTGCAAGGCGCGCACACCCTCGAATTCGACATCTTCCGGGAAGGCCAGCCCCCAGTTTGCCGAGCCAGTGATGATGGCCAACCCGACCTGAGGGATTTCCGTTGATTGATCCGCCGGAGCACCGGCTGCTTGATGATCTGTAGGCATGTTTCCAGTCTCGGTCAGGATTTTTGGCGAAGGGTCACGATCAGGACAACGACCATGACGATGGCGGTCCACAAGGTCGAAATCGCCGCAATGGTCGGGTCGATCTGATCGCGCAGAGATATGAACATGAGTTTCGGCAGCGTGCTGTTTTGACCGCTGGCGACGAAGATCGAAATCACGGACTCGTCCAGCGAAGTCAGGAAGGCCATCAGCGTGGCCGACAACAGACTGATCTGAAGTTGCGGGACAATTATGCCACCAATGGCTCTCGCCCAGTTTGCGCCGAGGCTGCGCGCCGCCTGAACCTGGTTCCAGTCGAAGCGGGCCAGGGCGGGCAACAACACAATGCAGGCGACCGGAATGGCCAGCACCACATGTCCGACCAGCACACCGAACAGCGTTCCGACCAGACGTTGCGCCGCCAGCACAAAGAAGAGGCCGATCGCAAGCAGGATACCCGGCACGATGGACGGGGTAAGCAGAACGCCCTGAATGGTTACGGCGGCTTTTCCGCCGAGCCTGTTTATCGAGATGGAGGCCAGCAGCCCGAGGGGCACTGCGATCATCGCCGTCAATGTCCCGAGGATCAGGCTCGTCCTGAGTGCGGCCATCCATGTCGCCGAACCGAAGAAATTCTCGTACCAGCGCAACGAGTATGCGCGTGGTGGGAACTCCAGAAGATTGGACGACGAAAAGGACAGCGGCACGACCACCAGCGTCGGTAGTATCAGGAACGCCATTACCAGCGCGCAAAAGCTCCACAGGAGGATGCGGGCCAGCCTGTTGTCCGGATAGGCTTCAAGCATGGGCTGTGCCCACTCTGCTTCCTGCAATCAGCCGCCGCGCAGCCAGGAACATCACCCCCACCAACGCCATAAGAACGAGGAGCAGAATGCCCAGGACGCTCGCCGAGCCCCAATCCTGGAAGGTCGACAGCGTGCGCTCGATCCGGGTGGAAAGAGGATTTACCTTGCCGCCGCCAAGCACAGCCGGCGTGATGAAAAACCCTATGGTGTAAATGAAGACGATGATCGAACCCGAGAAGATGCCGCCGGCCGAAAGCGGCAGAATGACCGTGCGGATCGTTTGACCGAGCGTAGCGCCCATGCTCGCCGATGCGCGGACAAGGTTGGCGTCGATATCGCGCATAGCGGCATAGACGGGCAGCAGGAAGAGCGGCAGCATGTAGTGAACCATGCCGATGAGCGTTCCCGTGAAGTTGTAGACCAGCGGCAATGGCTCGGTTGTCAGGCCTGAGCCGGTCAAAGCCGCGTTGATCAGGCCATCGCGCCGCAAGAGCACGAGCCAGCCATAGGTGCGCACCAGAATGGAGGTCCACAATGGCAGCATGACGAAGGCCATCAGCAAATTGGCCACCCTCGGTCTGGCGCTGGCCAGGGCGAGCCCCAGGGGGGTGCCGAGAAGAATGCAGATCGCCAGCGTGCCGAGGGACAGTTCAAGGGTCGTGACGAGCGCCGACCATGTCAGTCCGCTCGACAGCACCTTCTCGTAATTGCCGACGGTGTATTCGCCCCCTGTGGTCAGGAAGGATTGCCGGATGATCCAAACGATGGGCAGTATCGCCGCCAGTCCGACGATGAAAAGCGCAGGCAGTGACAGCGAGAGGAAGAACCGCCGCTCGCGTCGAGCGTCTGCCGCGAGTACAGGATCGGCAAGGACGGTCACACTACCGCTCCCGGTATCGCGTGAACTTTCGCTGCTGGTGCATAGGCGGTCACCCGCTGACCGGTGGCAAGTTCGGCGCAGCCACTGGCCAGCGCCGCCGGAATGCAGACAAGGATCTCTTGCCCGCCGTCAAGCGCCAGCGTCAAAAGCCAGTTCTCGCCGCGAAACGCCTTGGCGCGCAGCATTCCCTCAAGCGCCACCCCGTCTCGCCCGACGAGCTTCGCATCAAGATGGAAGCTTTCCGCGCGGATCATCAGAGCTTCGCGTGATGAATCGGCGCCGTCTATTCTAAGCACCGCGCCTGGGGCCACAATGTTGGCCTCGCCCATGAACTCCGCGACGAAGCGGCTCGATGGACGATCATAGATCTGCTGTGGCGTGTCGATCTGCTGAATGCGGCCGGAGTTCATCACCGCAATCCGATCTGACATGATCAGCGCTTCGCGCTGGTCATGCGTCACATAGATGGTGGTGATCCCCAGATCGTCGTGCAGACGCCGGATCTCGTACTGCATGGTTTCGCGCAGATTCTTGTCGAGCGCCGACAGCGGCTCGTCCATCAGCATCACGCGTGGCTCGAAGACGATCGCCCGCGCCAACGCTACCCGCTGGCGCTGGCCGCCGGACAATGCGGCAATGTCGCGCTCCGCCAGACCGTCCAGCTTCACGCGGGCTAGGGCGTCAAGCGCCCGCTGGCGGGCCTCGGCTTTCGGCACCTTGCGCAGCACCAGCGGATACTCGACATTTGCCAGAACGTTCATGTGGGGAAACAGTGCATAGTTCTGGAACACTATGCCGATGTCGCGCTTGTTGGGGGCCAGGCGGGTGATGTCCCGATCGTCCAACAAAAGTTTGCCGGAATCGGGCCGGACAAAACCGGCCAAAGCCATGAGCAGCGTGGTCTTGCCCGATCCGGACGGCCCCAAGAGCGTGAGGAATTCGCCAGCCTGAATGTCGAGCGAGACATCGTCCAGCGCGACGTAAGATCCGTAGGTCTTGCGCACGCTGTCGATGGTGATCGGGAGCGACTTCATCATGTTCTTCAGCCTTAAAGCTGAGACTCAGCGGGCCATCATCTCATCGAAGGCTTTTTGGGCGGCCTCGCCGTTCTTGACCCACCAATCCGCATTCGAAAACACTGAAGTGCCGGCATTTTCAGGCGCGGTCGCAAGGGTCTTCAGACGGTCCTCGGGAATAAGGCCACCCTTATAGCCGGCAGGATTTACAGGGCCATAGGCGATGAAATCGGTCAGCTTCGCCACGCGCGCGGGCTGTGTCATCGCTGCTATCAGCTTCATGGCCGCTTCCTTGTTCGGCGCCCCCTTCGGTACTCCGAGACAGTCGGTGCCAATCACGGAACCCTTGAACGTGTAGTCGGCGGCGCCGCCATCTTTTTTCACAGTCTCTGCCCGTCCGTTCCAGGTGATGACCAGATCCGCCTCACCGTCTTTCAGCACCTGCGCCGACTGAGCGCCCGAGGTCCACCACACGGCGACATTTGGTTTGATCGCTTCAAGCCGCTTGATGGCGCGATCCAGACCCTCCGGCGTGCTAAGCACGGAATAGATATCCGCCGGCGCCACGCCATCTGAGAGCAGCGCGATCTCGATCGAGTCCTGCGCATTGGCGCGCAGCGCGCGACGGCCCGGGAATTTGGCGACATCCCAGAACTCCGCCCAGGTCTTCGGCGGGTTCTCGCCATAGGTCTTGGTGTTCCACGACAAGACGGTGCCATAGGAGTCGAACGGATAGCAGTAGTCGGACTTTGCACCGGCCGGCACGGAGTTGGGATCGATGATCTTGTAGTCGAGCGGCTCCAGCAGCGACTGTGCGGCGGCCTGCGCGCCCTCCGGTGAGCCGAGGTGAATGACGTCGGTGGTGACCGCACCCGAGGTGACCTGCATCTTCAGGGCGGCCAGGCCGTCGCTTAGGGTCTCCTCGCGGACATCATAGCCAAGCTCCTTTGCAGCGGGGGCCCACATGGCTTCCTTAATGGCGTTACCATAGTCGCCGCCAGCGGTCGTGATGGTGACCGTCTGGGCATGGACAGGCAAGGCAGCCGAGATTGCGAATGCTGTTAAGGAAATGCGTAGCCAGGACATAGGTTCTCCTCCCTTTAAATGGCGCTCAAAAGAGCCATTTATTTCTAATCGTAACGTTACGATTGCACTTAATCGAAACTAGAGTCAAGATGCTTGCGTGAAGGAGTTTGAATTGACCGGGACATCGAATCCGGTAACGTCACGAACGCTCCAGCAAATTTCAGCCGACGCTTTTCGCAGACAAAAGTCAGGACAGAATGGCCAATCTAAAACAGATCGCGGCGGAACTGTCCCTCTCGGTTACCACGGTATCCCGCGCACTGAAGGATGGGCCGGAAGTTCATCCCTCGACCATCGCTCGCGTCAAGGAGGTGGCGAAGCGGGTCGGCTATGTGCCAAATCATCATGGCTTCGCGCTCAAAACTGGCCGCACGCTGACGATGACGGCAATATACCCGATGGAGACACAAGACCATCTGTCCGATCTGTTGAAGATCCCCTTGATCGAAGGCATGACGCTGGCGGCGCGGCAAGCGGGTTATAGTATGTCCATCTATTCCACGACTCCCGACGACGATCCCGTTGAGAGTGTGCAGCGGCAGCTTCAGGCGCGCAGCACTGATGGACTGATCATTACGCGCATGGTGTCAAGCGATCCGCGCGTCAAGCTGCTGCTGGATCAAGGCATGCCATTTGTCGCGTTCGGAAGAACCGACCTGGACGTCGCCTATCCTTATGTCGATATCGACAACGAGCAGATTGCCTACGAGGCGACCCGACAGCTCATGGACAAGGGCTGTCGACGCATTGCGCTGCAACTTCTCGTTCCGGGGGACCAGGCGAGTGCCATGCGTCTTTCTGGGTACGAACGGGCAATGGCCGAGGCTGGTATTCCGATCGACCAGTCGCTGATCGGCCACGGCATGTTCACCATGGAATCGAGCGCCGCCTGGTTCGATCGTTTACTGGTGTCGCCAGACCCGCCGACTGGCCTGGCGTGCGCCAACGAGCTGGGACTTCTAGGGGCGTTACACGTTCTTGGCAAAAGAGGACTTGCGCCGGGCAAGGACGTCCACATTGTCACTCGTGACAGCACGCGGCTGGCACGCTTCCTACCCGCCAAAATTGGCGTTCATTCTGTCGACATGGCAGGGGTCGGGCGTACACTCGTCGAAGTACTCGAGAGGCGGATCGCTAATCCGCTTGGACCCGTGGAAACAATCTTGTTCAAAGGTGAGTTCGAGCCGGGCGAGTAGTCGGACCAGAAGAAGACGGACTGAGATAGGACACAGGCAAGCTCGCCGTCACCGTTAAGTAGCCTCCGGCGTAGGGCTCGTGCTGACGTTCACGACCTAGGACGCACGCGCCAGAGGCGCGACCCAGAATTCGAAAGCTTCTAGGAACCCCGGCCACTCCTTGATAGCGGCCATTAAGTCTAAGCCTGTTCGAATCCCATGCGCGCCACACCGGTGACGATGACAACTATGTCTAGTCTAGTCTAGTCTAGTCTAGTCTAGTCTAGTCTAGTCTAGTCTAGTCTAGTCTAGTCTATTGGCCTCTAGAGCCCTCCCGCCGTAAGACACCGCCGGGTTAAGCTCCTCTCGCTTCAATCCCGTTGGCGTAGCGCTTCGATAATGACCTTTAATGCGGGAAGATTCTGCCGGCGGCTTGGATAGTAGAGAAAATAGCCGCCGAAGAAGAGCGACCAATCATCTAGAACCTGAACTAGCAGGCCCGACGCGATCTGCCGCTCCACGATGTTCTCGGGCACATAGGCGATGCCATAGCCGTTCAGCGCGGCGTCGATCATGGCGTAGGTGTTGTTGAAGGTAAGTTGACCGTCCACACGGACACGCAGCGCCTGTCCATCCTTTTCGAACTCCCAGGCGTAGAGGCCGCCGGCGGTCTCTTGGCGCATGTTGATGCGACGTGCCGGGCCAGATCCTGCGGATGCGCAGGCACACCATGCGCGGCAAAACAGTCGGGAGAAGGCCACTGCCACCAACCGCCAGTCAAGCCAAAGGAGCCATTCAATCGCAAGGATCAAAATGATTGCTTGTGGCGCGACCGCGACCTCCAGAGCGGTCGCCTGCAACGTGGGCTTTCAGAACAGGCAGTTGATCTCTAGGTCCTACTTGAGGCGCAGGCGACCATGCAGCCACTAGTTCTTGCCGCTCGTCAACCCATCTAGGATGCGCCTCGCCGGGAGCTTGGGCCAGGCAGAAGTGCGGCGCTGCGAATCGTTTTGCCGTGAACGCCCGGCCTCAAGCATCCGTCGTGAGACGGCCTCCTGCTGCTGGCGCAGGTGGTCGCTCAGCAGCTTGTTCCGCGTGATGTAGCCTGCGTTGACACCCGGGATCGAGTGATTCATCAAAAGGTGAACATCCAGCTCCGCAACGCCTGCGGCCTGCGCGATTGTGCGGAAAGTCTGCCGCAGGTCATTGCCCCATTTCGACAGATCGTCGCGCTTCTCCTTGTGCTCGACCATGTGACCGCTTCCACTGTCGGCCGGGAAGAGCCAGTCACGCGATTGATCTGCATAGAGGGCCCGACCAATGCGCATCACTCGGACCAGACAGCGGATCATCGCGTTCGACAGCGGTATGTCGAAAGCCTTGATCTCACCGCCCTTAGGCCTGGGTATGTGCAGGAGACGGGCGCGAAAATTAACATGCTCTACCCGTGCCTTCCTGATTGCCTCAGGACGATGGCCTGAAAGCAGCATGAACAGATGGAACTCCCGCCGAACGGGGTTCTTCAAGGCCGCAAGCTGATTGAACCATCCTTCCAGATCCGACAGGCCAAGCGCGGAGTTGCGCCGATGCTCGGCATTCCAGTCGATGGCTGATACCGGGTTGTCCGCAGGCAACGAGCGGGCGGCTTTGCGAGCATGGTTGTAAACAGCCCGCAGCGTTCGCATGCAGCCATTGGCGATGTAGGCGCCGTTTTCCTTGGTCAGTTTCTCGTGCCGCGCCGTTACCAAGGCAGGATCATTGCCGAACTTGGACAGAGGTTCGTCAAGCCAGTCAGCCAACAGCCGCTCGACATGATCGCGGTAGTTGTTGATCGTCCCTTCGCTCCTGCCCTTCTTATTCATGTGCCCGTCACGGTAGCGCTCCCAGGCAATGCGCAGAGTGGGGTTCCCTATCGACGGCAAATCCACGGCGGCGGCATCAGCCTCCGGCTTTTGCCTCGATGGGCGGGGATCCACGCCGTTGGCGATCTTCCCGAGAATGTCCTTTGCCTTCGCCCGCGCCGCTCGTGTCGTGAGCTCTCCAACTTCAGCAACCTTCATGCGGACGGAAAGGCGCTTTCCCGCCTTCCTCCGCTCACCCTGGACGACGAATGTTTTTCGCCGTTTGCCAACAAGAACCATGAACCCCGGCAGGTCGGTATCGCGGGCAAAATATTGCCCTGAAGTCGCGGCCTGAAGGTTCGCGACGGCGCGGTCGGTGAGGGAGAGACGAAGGTCTGTCATTGCGATTAGTACGGCATTAATACGGCGATTACGATGCATTCGATCTGTTGGTATCTCTACGCTACGATAGCCGCACAGCACGAAAAAAGCAACCACCTCAAGCAATTATGGGAAGTCAGATCGTACTGCGACGTGCAACGGGCAACAACAGGAAAGGCCGTCTGTCAAATTCCTAATCTGTAGGTCACAGGTTCGATTCCTGTCGGGATCACCATGCATTTCAAAGGCTTAGCGAGCCGCCATACTTTTTGCGAAACTGGGCCCGTTGGAGTGGATGAACCATCACGCCCTCGTTCGCGCATTTGACAACAGCCGGGCCTCGGATGTGAAAGAGAATCCTCGCCTGCGCTGGCATTTCGGCATTCGTCTGCTGCATTGGCTGACCGTGGTCGCGCTCGCTGCGCAAATCGCCATTGCCTTCGGACCGATGGACAGGCCGGGCATGGCGACAATGAACTGGCTTCCGTTTCACATGTCGGTCGGCGTGACGATCCTTGCTGTCATCGTCCTCAGGCTTTGCTGGCGCATCTTCACCCGGGCCCCTGTCAGGCAAACCCCACGGTTCATGCGGTTTGCGACGGTTTTCTTCCACATGTTTCTCTACGTTGCGATCCTCGCCGTCCTGATAACGGGATGGCTGGGCTACCGGCCAATGCCTTTCATGCCTCCCGCACGGCTTTTCGGAAACTTGCCTGTGCCGTTGGCGCCATCCGTTGGCACGCTGTCGGCAAGGGGGTTCGCGCTCATCCATGCAAAGCTGGTCTGGGTATTGCTTGGACTTACCGCTGTTCACATCCTGGCCGCCCTGGTGCATTTCGTGCTGTTGCGCGATGGTGTCATGCGAAGCATGTTCTTCAGCCGGTCGAACATCGACTCGCGGGAATAGAAAATGCCGCTTGCGGTCGACGATGAGACGGCTGCTCACGCCATCGCCCACAATCCTCCCGCGACGATCACCGTATAGCGCGCGGCCTTGCCTATTGCGACAAGAGCAACGAACACGCCAAGGTTCACACGTGCCGCGCCAGCCGCAATGGTGAAAGCATCTCCGACCACCGGCAGCCAGGCAAACAGCAGCGTCCATTCGCCAAAGCGTCGGAACGTCCGGCTTGCCTGCTCATAGCGCTCAGGACTTACAGGAAACCAGCGTCTGGTCCGCAGCGTGTCAATGCCACGCCCCAGAATCCAGTTCACCACGGAGCCGAGCGTGTTGCCGATCGTGGCGACCGCAAGGAGCAGCCAAGGATCACCGCGGCCCGAGACGATCAGGCCAGCGAGCACCGCCTCCGACGAGATCGGCAGCACGGTTGCGGCGAAGAACGCGCTGATGAACAGCGCGCCATAGAGTGCCGTCACGCCGGACTAGGCCTGCACGTCGACAATGCCCATCATACCGAGCTGCTCGTGCTCGAGGATGTGGCAGTGATACATCCTCGGCCCCGGCCGGTCCTGCCGCAACAGCAGCCGCACCGTCTCTCCGCGCGCGACATTGACGGTATCTTTCCAGGCGCGATAGGCCGGCTTCGATATCTTGCCGCCGCGTTCGTGCTCGACCACCTGGAACTGCGTTCCATGCACATGGAATGGATGATCCATGTCCGCCTTGTTGACGATCTCCCAGAGTTCGACCTGTCCAGCCTTGGCGACGACGTCGGTGCGCTTCATGTCGAAAGCAGCGCCGTTGATCAGGAACCCCATCTCCATGCCGCTGGCGTTCATGGTCATGGTTTCGGTAAAGACGAAGCGGCGGCTGACGGCAGGAGCGCCGAGTTGCACGATCGGCCGCAGCCGGTCGGGCAATGGCGGAACGGGGTCCGCCTGAGTCTGCGAGACATTGACCGTCAGCAGCGTCAGTCCAGCATCGGCAGGCCGCCCAGGGCCCATCCAGCCGCGGTCATAGTCGAGCGTGGTAAGCATGGCCGCGCCAGGCCTGTCGAAGGAGACAATCAGTTCAAGCCGTTCCGCCGGGCTGAGCAGGATGTCGTCGACCGCGACTGGCGTCTCCAGCAGACCGCCATCCGTTCCGATGATCGTCATCGGCGCGCCATCGAAGGAGAGCCGCAAAAAGCGTGCGTTGGTCGCATTGTAGAACCGGAAACGCCGCTTCGTGCCAAAGCGGACCGTCAGCGTGGGATTCTTCTGTCCGTTGACCAGCACATGGTCGCCGACGCGCCCGTTCATCAGGTCCGTCATCGTGTTGTCGGGCAAGGTGCCATCGGCCGCGAGGCGTAGGTCGGTGAACATCAGCACGGTGTCGCCATAGGCGGCCGGGATCGGATCGGCCTTCGGCTTGACCACGAACGCGCCGGCAAGGCCGCGATAGACCTGCTCGGCCGTCTTGCCGTGCGGATGCGGGTGATACCAGTAGGAACCGGCGCTGCCTTCCGGCAGGTCGAAGCTGTAGGTGCGATCGGTGCCTGCCGCGACCGGATCCATCGGATTGCCGTCCTGGTCGGCCGGCACCGGCATGCCGTGCCAATGGATGGTGCTTGCCTCGCCCGCAATCCGGTTGGCGAAGGTGATCTCGATGCGGTCGCCTTCGACGGCCTCGATCAGCGGCCCGGGGCTGGTGCCGTTGTAGCCGAGGATCGGCGTGTCCAGCCCTTCCGCAAAACGCACCGTGGCGGACTGGGCCGTGAGCTTAGCCTTGAACAGCCCGGCAGTGCCGGTTTCACTGGCCAGCAGCGGCAACTCGCGCAATGCCTCGCCCTCAGGCAGCATGGCTGCGCTTTTTGGCGCCGCCCCCAGTCGTGGCCCATATCCATGCCGGGCATGTCGTCCATCTTCATCTGGGCGATGGCGCGGGGGCTCACGAGAACCGTGGCAAGACCTGCCGCCAGAAAACCACGTCGATGCATCTGTCGTCTCCTCGATCAGCCATGAACGCCAGGGGGGATCCTAAGAAGACTGCCGAAGCCCAACCAGGTCAATGCGGCGTTTAGGCCGCCTGATCGGCCTGGCATCATGGCCGCTGGAAAGGCAACCATCGCGCCAAAGACCCGCCATGGGCGCCGACCGACAGCGGCCCACGCGATCAGCCCGTTCAGCCAACCCTAACGACAAAATGCTTCGTCACCGGCTCGATGATCTTCCAGGTTCCCTTGAAATCGGCTTCCACCACGAAGGCGTCGCCGGGGCCGACTTCGACCGGGGCGCCGCCGTCCGGCGTGATGATGATGCGGCCGGCGATCATGTGCACGAACTCATAGTCGGTGTAGGTCGCGTGATACGTGCCGGGCGTCGCCTGCCAGGTGCCCGACAGCACCTTGCCGTCCTCGGTCGTGTGCTGGACGGCGGTTTTCATGGTCGGCTTGCCCTCGACCACGACCCAGCCGGCCAGATCGCCGGCTTCCGCGTTTTCGACGGCGCCGAATTTGAGGATCGTGTTGCGTGTCATGTCCTGGGCTCCGTCTGGTCGTTGTGCCGGCGTTATGTGCCTGGACGGTCAGATAGCCGATGCCCCTGCCGTGGGCAATGCCGACGCCGTGCGACCATCGCTTGCGTCTCCAGTTCGACGGGCGGGTTCAGGGTTTGTGTTGTGCCGAAACAAGCTCGGCCTTGCGCAGCGCCGTCTCCAGCCCGAGCCCGATGAAGGCGCGCGCGTGTTTGGCGAGCGCCACATTGTCTGTCCATAGATTGCGCCAGATGGCGGTTTTCTTAGACAGGTTCTCATCGACAATCTCCGACGAGAAGGATTCGAAGCTGAGGTCGTCGCTGTAGCCGATTGCCGTCAGCGCATCGAAGATCGCGGCGAAGTCGATATTGCCGGTGCCGAGGAAACCGCGATGGCTCTCGCCGATATGGACATAGCCGATCTTGTTTGCGGCATGGCGGATGGCCAGCCCGACCTCGGCCTCCTCGATATTCATGTGGAAGGTGTCGAGATGCAGGAAGATGTTGTCCGAGCCGGTATCTTCGATGAAGGCCAGCCCTTGCGCGGCGGTGTTGAGCAGGTTGCTTTCGAAGCGGTTGACGATCTCGAGGTTAAGCGTGACGCCGGCCGCCTTGGCCGTCTCGGCGACCTTGGCCAGCGTGCCGGCGCTGCGCTGCCATTGATCGCGCGTCGGCGCCAGCGTCTGCAGTCCGTGGCTGGTCGAGAGAATGCCGCCAATCTTCTGGCCGCCCAGGTCGCGCGTCAGCGCGATGGTGTCGTTGAGTATCTCGACGCCGCGCGCGGCAATCGCTTTGTCGGCGCTCGAAATGTCGCCATCACCAGGCAATCCGATGCTGATCGCGACGCCGAGGCCGAGATCGGCGATGCGCCTGGCGAGCCCACTGATGTCGACATCGGCCGGGTCGAGATAAGAGAATTCGATGAGGTCGAAGCCGGCCTCTTTGGTGTTGGCCAACGTCCGCTCGAGATCGGCCTGCGCCGAGCTCGCCGACCAGACGAAAGAATGGATTCCAATGCGCGACATCATCGTCTCCGGCTTCTGCGCATCGGACCCATAAGCGAGCCGATGCTTGGACAAGACGTGCGGCCGGTGATCCCGGCCGCACGCTGCTGAGGGACGTTTAGCGGGCCGCGGTCCAGCCCTTGTAGTCCTTCAGGTTCTCGGCCGTGATCAGCTTCGGGTCGAGCAGCACGGTCGGCTCCGCCGGCTTCTTGCCAGCCAGCAATTCAGCCGCCATCGTCAGCGACTGGCCGGCCATCACATAAGGATCCTGCGACGCCGAAGCCTTGATCATCGAGGTGCCGGAGGAGAGTTCCTTCTCGATATCCGGCGCGCCGTCGACGGCGGTGAAGATGAACTCCGCGCGGTTGAGCTGCTTGGCGGCGAGCTGGGCGCCGATCGCCGTCGGATCATTGATGGCGAACACCGCGTCGATCTTGTCGAAGCGGGTGAGCAGCGACTGGAACACCTTCAGGCCGCCGTCGCGCGAACCTTCGGCATTCTGGTCGTCGGAGAGGATCTTGATGTCCGGATGCTGTGCCAGCACGTTCTTGCAGCCCTTCACCCGCTCCAGGATCGACGACGATGCCGGGCCGTTGAGGATGACGTAGTCACCCTTGCCGCCGGTGTGGTCGACCAGATACTGGCAGGCCTCTTCGCCTGCCTTGACGTTGTTAGTCATCACCGTGACGTCGGCGCCCGGCGCTGAAACGTCGAAGGCAGCAACGACGATGCCCGCGGCTTGCGCCTTCTTCACCGCCGGTGCGATCGCTTTGGCGTCGACGGCATTGAGCATGATCACGTCGACGCCGGCAGCGATGAACGAATCAACCTGCGAGACCTGCTTGTTGAGGTCATAGTCGGCCGACACTGACGTCACCTCGACCTTCGGGTTGATCTTCTTGGCCGCGTCCTCGATGCCCTTGATGGTGGCGACAAAGAAGGGGTTGCCGAGCAGGCCGACCGAGATGCCGACCTTGTTGAGGTCCTTTGCTGAAGCAGGCGCGATGGCGAGCGACGCGAGTGCGGCGCCGCAGAGCAGTTTGGCGATGGTCTTCATTGCTTTCCTCCGATTGCCCCGCGCCTCTCACGGTGCGTTACACAAACCGGTCGTTTACGCCGGCGACTAAGGTCAATCACGTTCTTGCTCCTGCCTGGAGCCTGTAGCGGTCGAGGGCGACCGCCACGATGATGACCAATCCCTTGATGATGTACTGCCAGATGTCCGAGACACCGGCCAAGATGAGCCCGTTGGAGAGCACCGCGATGATCAGGCCGCCGATCAGCGTGCCCCAGATCGAGCCGACGCCGCCGACGAAGCTGGTGCCGCCGAGAATGACCGCGGCAATGGCGTCGAGCTCGTAGGACTGCCCCAGCTGCAGGCCGTTGGCGGCGTAGAGCCGGGCCGCCGACATGGCACCACCAAGGCCGGCCAGCATGCCGGAAACGCCATAGACGAAGAGCAGCACCAGCGGCACCTTGATGCCGGTCAGTCGGGCGGCCTCGGCATTGCCGCCGACAGCATAGATCCAGGTGCCGAGCACGGTGCGCTTGAGCACCAGCCAGGACAGCACGACGACCGACAGCGCGATGATCACCAGCCATGGGATGCCAAACAGCGAACCGTTGCCGATGAAATCGAACGGCAGGTCCGAATTGAACACCGTCGTGTCCTGGCCGAGCAGGCGGGCGACGCCGCGCACCGCGGTCAGCGAACCCAGCGTGACGATGAAGGGCGGCAGCTTGATGTAGGCGATGAGCAGCCCGTTGATGAGGCCGAAGCCGAGGCCGACCAGAATGGCCGCCGGCACGCCGAGCAGGCCCCAGTCCGGCACCAGCGACACCATCACCGCCACCATCGCCGATGCGGCAAGGATGGCGCCGACGGACAGGTCGATGCCGCCGGTCAGGATGACGAAGGTCATGCCGGCCGCCAGCACGATGTTGATCGACGACTGCTGGGTGACGATCAGCAGATTGGTCTCGGTCAGGAAGCGCGGGTTCATGAACTGGAAGCCGGCCGCCAGCAGGATCAGGACCGGCAGCATGCCAAGGGCGGCAAAGGCGGTGCGCAACCGCCGGCTCGTGCCGGTGGCTTGGCCGCCTGCGCTGATCTCGGTCGCCTTGTCGGTCATTGCTGAGCCGCTCCCGTTGCAAGTTCCATGATTTTCTCCTGGCTGAGCGGCTGGCCTTCGGATGCCGTCACCTCGCCCGATATCGTGCCGTCGCGCATCACCAGCACGCGGTCGGCGACGCCGATCACCTCCGGCAGTTCGCTGGAGATCATCAGGATGGCGATGCCTTGCTTGGCGAGATTGTCGATCAGCCGGTAGATTTCCGACTTCGCCCCGACATCGACGCCGCGCGTCGGCTCGTCGAGAATGACGACCTTCGGCTCGGTCTCGAGCAGGCGGGCGAGCAGCACCTTCTGCTGGTTGCCGCCCGACAGCGAACCGGCATTGGCCTGCACCGAACTGGTGCGGATGGAGAGATCGGCAACAGCCTTGGACGCGCGCCCTTCGGCGGCCGCGAAGTCACGCAAGCCGCCGGCGCGGGAATCCCTCGCCAGCACGCCCATGCTGATGTTGTCGGAAATCGACATGTCGAGGAACAGCCCGAGTTCCTTGCGGTCCTCGGTCAGATAGGCGATGCCGGCATCCAGCGCCTCGCGCGGCGAGCCGATGATTACAGGCTTGCCGTCGAGTTCCAGCATCCCTGATGTGCGACTGTCGGCGCCGAAGATCAGCCGCGCAAGCTCGGTGCGGCCGGAGCCGACCAGGCCCGCCAGCGCCAGCACCTCGCCCTTGTGCAGGTCGAACGAGCAGTTTTTCAACCGACGGCCGTCGGACATGCCGCGCACCGAGAGCGCCACCGCGCGCTTTGCGTCCGGCGGCCGATGGTCCTTTTTGTAGAAGGCGGACAAATCGCGGCCGACCATCATCGAGACGAGGCGCGAGGCGCTGAGCTCGGCGCGCTCGAGCGTACCGACATAGCCGCTGTCGCGCAGCACGCTGACGCGATCGGCAAGCTGGTAGATCTCTTCCATGCGATGGCTGATGTAGATGATGGCGATGCCTTGCGATTTCAGCGTCGCAATGACCTCGAACAGCCGGTCGGTCTCGCGCGAGGTCAGCGACGTGGTCGGCTCGTCCATGACGATAATGCGCGCATTGGTCGACAGCGCGCGGGCGATCTCGACCAGCTGGCGCTCGCCAAGCGACAGGCTGGAGACCATATCGCGGGCCGAGAAGGAGACGCCCAGACGCGCGATGATCTCCCTGGCGCGCCGGGTGCACTGGTCGCGGTCGACGATGCCGAAGCGCCGCGGCTCGTTGCCGAGGAAAATGTTCTGCGCCACCGTCAGATTGGGCGCCAGCGACAGCTCCTGATAGATCACCGCGACGCCGCTGGCGCGCGCCTTGATCGGATCGCCGGTCGCGGCGGGCATGCCGTCGATCAGGATCTCGCCGCCGGGATCGGGCCGATAGGCGCCTGAAAGCACCTTCATCAATGTCGACTTGCCGGCGCCGTTTTCGCCCATCAAGGCGTGCAGCTCGCCGGCATGGACGCTGAGCGAGACATCCTGCAAGGCGCGGATAGCGCCGAACGTCTTGGAGATGTGCCGCATCTCCAGCACCGGCTGGCGCGTCGTCTCGACCTTGGCGGCCGCACTCATCGCGCGCCTCCCGCCACGGCACCGGTGATGCCACGGTCCATGGCCCGCGCACGCCAGTCATCACGATAGAAGGCCAATCCGGTGAAACGCGACGCACGCACCGGCTCCGGCACTTCCGCGGCAAATTCGCGCCCGACGCTCTCAAAGGCGAGCGCCGCGGCGCCCGTGGCGCTGCCTTCCAGCGTGGCGCCCTGCAGGAAAGCCTGGCCAGGACGAAATTGCGCCAACAGCCCGGCGAGCAGGCCGCCCGTGTTCAGCCCGCCATCGACGATCACGGTGTTGTCCGAATGGATCAGGTCGAGCGACAGATCGACCATCAGCGCGACATAGAGCAGCGCCACGGCCGCGCGTTCCTCGGCATTGGGCGTGCGCCCGACCAGCCGGCCGGACTGGCCGGACATCGGCCCGCCCGGCGCGAAACTCGGCAGCGCCATGATGCCGGCGTCGATCACCCGCTGGATCGAGGATGGGGCGATCACGCCTTGCCAGCCGTCGCTGATGACAGCGAATTCGCGTCCCCCCATGAAGCGGATGGTCGGCACCGGGCCGCCATCGACATCGACATTGACCAGCATGTCGCGGCCCTGGTCGAGCGCGTCGAGCGGGCAGTCCGGATTGAGCACGATGACCCAGGTGCCGGTCGAAACGACGGTGACTGGGCCGAGTTCCTGCCGGCGATAGGCATGCAGCGCCGCATTCGAGTCATGGACGCCGTTGTGGATGGCGATCGGCCGTGCCGAACCGCCAAGCCGCCGTTCGCCGGTCACGGCGCCGGCGCGCTCGAAGGAAGGCATCCGGTCCCGCCAGCCCTGCGCGTCGACCAGTGAGGAAAAGTCTTGGCTGCGCGGCGCCCACAGATGCGAGTGGCAGCCAAGATAGGACACTTCCGAAACCGCCCGCCCGCCAAGGCGCCAGCTCCAGTATTGCGGATAGCCGAGGATCGATCTCGATGCCGCGAATACGTCGGGATCGACCTCCTGCAGCCACAGCATGTGGCGACCGTAGTTGAAGCCGAGCGGCAGTCGCGGCGAGAACGTCTCGGCAAAATCCGGAATGCGGCGATCGATCCGTGCGGCAATCTCGGCCGGCGGCTCTTGCTCGTAGTCGAGGATCGGATGCGTCAGCGCCGCCTCGTCGATCAAGGCGAAGGTGCAGCCATGGCCCGACACCATCAGCCCCTCAACGCTGTGGCTGTCGACCGCAGCGTTTACAGCACCGAGTGCCCAATCGTGGAGCGATGCCTCGTCGAGCACGCTGAAGCCGCCCTGGCGCACCCATTTCGGCTGCGTGCGACGCTCGTCGATGATCCGCCCGTCCTGACCGAAGACGAACAGCTTCGAATTGGTCTTGCCGAAATCGAGGACTGCCACCTTCACTGGATGGCTCCCGAGGATGAGGCTATCCTCACCATGACGCCGGCATCTTCCAGCATGCGCGCATCGGTGTCGGAGAGGCCGTCATCGGTGACCAGCGTCCCGATGCGGGAAAGCGGCAGCGCGACGTTGCGTGCATGGATCGACAGTTTGCGGCTGTCGGCCAGCACCACGATCTGGTCGGCGCAAAGGCTTAGGTCGACGATCGAGCGCACCAGCAGCGGATGCGATTCCAGCACACCTTCCTGGCCAAGGCCTTGCGCGCCGAGAAAGAATTTCGAGGCGTAGAAGGGCACGGCTTGGCTGAGCGAATGGATGATGCCGGGTTCGCGATGCAGGTCGCCGCCGGCAACCGTCAGGCTGCAATGGCCGTGGTCGCTGAGATAGGCCGCCAGCGGCATCGAGTTGGTGTAGAGCCGGATGTTGCGCTCGGCGAGCTTGACCCCGAGATGGAAGCAGGTCGAACCGCCATGCACGATGACCGCATCGCCGTCGCGCACCATGGTCGCCGCGAGAGAGGCGATCTGCCGCTTGGCCTCGACCGCAAGGTCGCGGTTCTCGTCATAGGGCCTGGCATAGGCGACACCGGCCTGGGAGGCGCCGTCGAGCGCCGAGATGCCGCCATAGACCTTCCGTGCTTCGCCGGCTTCATCGATCCTGTCGATATCGCGCCTGACCGTGGCGGCTGAAACGCCAAGCCGCTCCTGCAGCTCGCGCACCGAGGCGAACGGGCGATCCCGCAGCAATTCGACGATCTGACGCTGACGGCCGGAGTCGCTCAACTCTTCCTCCCGGATGCCCTTTTCCATGGCAATTGGCGCAACTTACTCAACATTAGGCGGATTGCAAGCGTGTTTTGATGATAGTAGATCACTGTTGACGTAGATCACTCGTATCTGCGATATCAGCGCCAATTCGATCCCTGCAACGGGATTTCGCGCAGGACACGGCCGAGCCGTTGGAGGAAAAGCGCCATGGCGACCCAAGCTGACGCGCAGGAACTGGCGGCCTTGCGGGCGCTTTCGGCCAGCATCGGGCAGAGTCCGCATCTGACCCAGGCGGCAGGCGGCAACACCTCGCTGAAGGCCGGCGACACGTTGTGGATCAAGGCTTCCGGCACCTGGCTGAAGGACGCGCTCACCGACGACATCATGGTGCCGGTGGCGATGGCGCCGCTGCTTCGGGCTGTCGAACGGCGCGATCGCGCCGCCGACCAGCCGCAGGGTTTCACCGTTGCAGCGCTCAACCCGCGCGGCTTACGTCCGTCGATCGAGACCACAGTGCACGCCTTGATGCCGCAGCGCGTCGTTCTGCACGTCCATTGCGTCGACACCATCTCGCTTGCCGTGCAGGCCGATGGCGAGGCCGAGGTCGCCAGGCGGCTCGATGGCATCGAATGGGCCTATGTGCCCTATTTCCGGCCAGGCCTACCGCTTGCCCGCGGCATTGCCGAAAAACTGCGGCCTGATGTCGACGTTCTCATCCTTGGCAATCACGGGCTGGTCGTCGCCGCTGAAACCGTCGCCGGAGCGGAGCTTCTGCTGCGCCGCGTCCGGTCGCTGCTGGCCCGGCCGGCGCGCGCGACCGCCGCGCCCGACCTTACCGCCTTGACGGCGCTTGCCGGCGACAGCGGTTACAGATTTCCGGCCGATGTCGAAGCGCATGCGGTTGCGCTTGACCCGGAGAGCCGCCGCATGGCGCAGGCCGGCAGCCTCTATCCGGACCACGTCATCTTCCTCGGCCAGGGCTCGGTCGCGGCGAGGCCTGGCGAGACCGTGGCCGATGTCATCGCACGTCTAGGCACGCCGCCGGCTGCGATCCTGTTTCCCGGCGCAGGCGTGCTGATGCGCGGCGACGCCAGTGCCGGCGCCGACGCCATGCAACGCTGCCTTGCCGACGTGACGGCGCGCATCGACATCGCGGCGCGGCTGAACTATCTCACCGCCGCCGAAAATGACGAGCTGGTCAACTGGGACGCCGAGCAGTATCGCCAGAAGCTCAACGCGGCCGGCGGCTAGCAAAGGACGGATGACATGATGCCACTCGTCATCGGCATCGACATCGGCACATCGGGTGCGCGCGCCGTCGCCATGCGGCCGGAGTTCTCCATTGCCGGGCATTCGGCCGTTCCGCTCGACAGGTTCGGCCCAAACCCGCGCGATCCCGCTGTGTGGTGGTCGGCGGTTGGCGCAGCGCTTACCGAGCTGCTTTCCGGCATCGACCGCGCGGCGGTCCGCGCCATCGCCATCGACGGCACGTCGGGCACGCTGCTGCCGGTCGATGTCGCCGGACGGCCGCTGGCCGAGCCACTGATGTACAACGACAAGGTCGCCGACGGCGACATCCTGGCCGCGATTGCCCGCGAGGCCCCCGCCGCAAGTGCCGCGCACGGAGCGACATCCGGCCTCGCCAAGGCCCTGCGCTTCCAGAGCATGCCCGGCATTGCAATGGTGCTGCACCAGGCCGACTGGATCGCCGGAAATTTGTCCGGTCGCTTCGATGTCAGCGACGAGAACAATGTCCTGAAGACAGGCTATGACGTCGAAGCCCGCCGCTGGCCGGACTGGATCGCGGCGGCCGGAATGCGCATGGAACTGCTGCCGCGCGTCGTCGAACCGGGCGATGTCACCGGCGCTCTCACCGCTGCCGCCGCGGAGCTGTTCGGCTTGCCGCGCGATGTGGTCGTTGTCGCTGGCACGACGGACGGCTGCGCCTCGTTCCTGGCGACCGGCGCGGCGGCCATCGGCGACGGCGTCACCGCGCTGGGGTCGTCGCTGACCATCAAGATCCTGTCCGACCGGTCGATCTCGGCGCCTCGCTTCGGCATCTACAGCCATCGGCTCGGCAACGCCTGGCTG
>NZ_RZRQ01000081.1:0-21100 GCF_003997785.1 Mesorhizobium sp. M7D.F.Ca.US.004.01.2.1
CCAGTGGATGGGTCGATATCGCTCGAACGTGACCCCAGCTCTTGTCATGATCTGGATCAGGTCCTCATCGAACGGAAGGCTGCCGACCCAGTCGACCAGAACGCGGACCTCCACGCCATCTCTCGCTTTGGCCGCCAGGGAAGTCGCGAACTCATAGCCGACAGCACCTGACCAGTAGATGTACGTTTCCATATCGATGGTTGTATGAGCCGCTCTAATCGCCTGCAGCATAGAAGGAAAAATCTCGTCTCCGTTGACCAAAGTTTGCACCGCGTTCGAACCGAACATCTGCCCTTGCGAGAAACTGCCCATGGTCTTGGCAAATTGGGGATCCGAGGAGTCAAAGCGGTGAGGTACGATCGATCGTAAAACGCGCGGCTCGGGGACGAGATTTATGGCTAGCAACGTGAGCAAGCTGGCGATGACAGCAATTGCGCCGTAGATGACCCCCCTGCGCAAACGCCCGGACTCGCGAGTTTTCGCCCTTGCCGGCTGAGCCAGGAGACCGGAAGACCGCACGTCAGTCACCTCTTTGCTTGCGAAATGCCGCGCTACGGGAAATCATTGCTTCAATTGAGGGGAGCATCGTTGCGATGAGTAATTGCCATCTTCAAGAACTTGGAACAGCGATTCAGGTTCCCTGGCATCGCCCTGGATCAGAGAGATCGTGACGCCCCACAATGCCGTCGGACAGAGCGAGCAAAAACCTCGTGTGCAGCAACCTGCTTGCAGCTCCACAGCGGTGGGTTTTTTCGAGACGTTCCTGCTTCGGCACACGCGGGCACGGGCGCTCTCAAGAATTGCGCAAGGGAACTTCGGTCCGACCGGTTTCTTGAGGATCGTTGCTAAATCTCAAGTCCACCAATCATCCACAGGGCGGAGTCTTTGGATGTCGGCACCATGCTTGCGAATCCTACTCCAATCGTACCATGACGGCCGTTAAACCGTTCCCACTGAAAAGCTCGATACCGTCAGGAACCGGGCGAAAGTGTTAGCTCGATCGCACTTGACCTAATTCGAATGTGTGCGTCGGTACCACAATCTCCAAATTGTTTTGAAAGCCACCGGCCTTTTAGGCTGTCAAACGTGGCCCATGCAGCTCAACGCAGGCCGGACCGGACGGAGGTTCAATTGGCCGGCGATAAGTGCAGCCATGATGCTATTCACGACCATCAGGTCGAAAATTTCGCCCGAGAGAACGGCCTAACCCCGGACCTGGTGTGGGACTTGATCCTAAAATACGGCAATGGCCGCAAGGCCGTGATTGAAGCTGCGCAGCGTATGAGAGGTGATAAGTCGAACCATCAGGCAACACGCACCCAACAGACCCCACTAGCCCGGCAAAGCCGCGTTCTTCGCGGAAGTGGGCAAACCGATCATTTGCAACTGGATGAAGCATTCCAAGAGTCCGCCACCAAGGGCAGCGGGCCAAAAGTGTAACCCGTGCGTCCCTTCCCTCTGCCCGCCGCCAACGCAGGCGTATCTGAAGATGGTGCAAATCCGCCGGCCGGACCGCATCGCTTTGATCTGTGACTTGGTGGCTCCCCGGGTTTTCGCGTTCGTCGCACGCACCTGGTCGACTTCCTCCATGCGCCTAGTCGACGAAATTGCTTCTTGGTTCCATGGAACCTGTAGCCCCACCGCAGGTTGCTCAGCAGATCACCGCAGTGCAAACCCAAGGAGGACCGCATGGCGCGTAAAGCAGCTACCAATCCAAATGCCGCGACGATCCACGACCAAACCCTTGTCCGAGGGCAAGGCGGAGAGCTGCACCAACTGGCGGAAGGTAAAACAGACGTTTTGACGACGGCGCAGGGAAGCCCGGTCGCCGACGATCAGAATACCTTGAAAATCGGGGCGCGCGGACCGGCACTCCTCGAGGATTTTCACTTTCGCGAAAAGATCTTCCATTTCGACCACGAGCGCATTCCCGAGCGGGTCGTGCACGCCCGGGGCTACGGCGCCCACGGCTTTTTCGAGACTTACGACTCCCTCGCCAAGTACACCCGTGCCGACATTTTCCAACGTGCTGGTGAAAAGACGCCGGCGTTCGTTCGCTTCTCGACGGTGGCGGGCAGCAAGGGCTCGTTCGACCTGGCTCGCGACGTACGCGGTTTCGCGGTGAAGCTGTATACCAAGGAGGGCAACTGGGACATTGTCGGGAACAATATTCCGGTGTTCTTCATCCAGGATGCCATCAAGTTTCCCGACGTGATCCATGCGGTAAAGCCGGAGCCCGATCGGGAGTTTCCACAGGCCCAGTCAGCGCACGACACCTTTTGGGATTTCATCAGCCTGACGCCTGAATCCATGCACATGATCATGTGGGTGATGTCTGATCGGGCGATTCCGCGGTCGTTCCGTTTCATGCAGGGTTTCGGAGTCCATACCTTCCGGCTGGTCAACGCGGCCGACGAGTCCACATTCGTGAAATTCATCTGGAAGCCCAAGCTCGGCATGCAATCGGTCGTCTGGAATGAGGCGGTCAAGATCAATGGCGCCGATCCGGACTTTCACCGCAGAGATCTCTGGAACGCCATTCAAGCCGGCCAATTCCCGCAATGGGAGCTCTGCCTGCAACTGTTCGACCAGGAATTCGCCGACAGCTTCGATTTCGACATTCTCGACCCCACCAAGATCATCCCCGAAGAGGTCCTGCCGCCGATACCCGTTGGCCGGCTGGTCCTCGACCGCATGCCGGATAACTTTTTCGCCGAGACCGAACAGGTGGCGTTCATGACTCAGAACGTCCCGCCGGGCATCGATTTCAGCAATGACCCGCTCCTGCAGGGCCGCAACTTTTCCTATCTCGACACCCAGCTGAAACGCCTTGGCAGTCCCAATTTCACCCATCTGCCGATCAATGCGCCGAAATGCCCGTTCCATCATTTTCAGCAGGATGGTCATATGGCGATGCGCAATCCAGTCGGACGCGCGAATTACCAACCCAACTCGTTTGGAGTGGGACCGCGCGAATCGTCCGAGCGTGGTTTCCGGTCCTTCGCTGACGGCGAGGCGGGACAAAAGGTAAGGCTGCGCCCAGAGAGCTTCGCTGACCACTACAGCCAGGCCGGCCAGTTCTTCAACAGTCAGACGCCTCCTGAGCAGCGCCACATCGCCCAAGCCCTGACGTTTGAGCTTAGCAAGGTCGAAAGCCCGGCTATCCGGGAGCGTATGATCGCGCACCTATTGAACATCGACGAAGTTTTGGCCTCGACAGTCGCCGACAAGCTCGGAATCACCGATTTGCCGAAGGCGGCGGATGCGGCCGTGGCACCGAGAAGGGATCTGGAGCCGTCGCCGGCCTTGAGCATCATCGAGAATGGCCCTCATAGCTTCGAGGGCCGCAAGGTCGGCGTACTGATCAGCAACGGGGCCGACGCGGCTCTGTTCAAAGCGCTGCAGGCGGCGATCGAAATTGAAGGGGCGACAATGGAGGTCATTGCCCTGAAGGTGGGCGGTGTGCAGGCTGATGACGGCACCAAGATAATTGCGGAGCATATGATCGACGGCGGCCCTTCCGTGCTGTTTGACGCCGTGGCTCTGCTGCTCACCGAAGAAGGTGCGGAATTGCTTGCGCGAGAGGTGGCAGCCCGGGATTTCGTGGCGGATGCCTTTGCCCACTGCAAGTTCATCGGATTTACGCCGGCGGCGGTTCCTCTCCTGGAGAAGGCGGCCGTCGATCCGGCAGCCGATGAAGGCCTCATTCCTTTGACAGATGGGGACGCTGCCGGAACGTACATGGAGGCCTGCCGGAAACTTCGGCTGTGGGCGCGGGAGACCAGCGTCAAGCCATAGGAGAGATTCATCCAGCAGCTGCACGATGAGCTGGAGCGTTCCCTTCGAACGAAAGGAATGAGCAATGACTGACGAACAAGCCAGACGGCCGGTCATAACCTCGCAAGCCGTGCGGGCGTTGGCGCGCGAGTGCGGCGTGACCGAGAGCCAAATCCGTGAGATCGTTTCATTGGTCGGGGTGGACAGGGCGTCGATTATGCGCGAGGCCCGGCTTCTTCGAAAGGGCGAGAATTGAGCCTTCTGGATTTCCGACCAACGAGGGACTGGCGGAGGATGCGGCAATGGCGCAAGCGAATGACACCCGGCGCAAGAAGGTCGCAAGGACCTGTCGCCGAAGCGCCGAGCCTTTCAGGAACGTTGCCTGCTCTACCAACAAGCGTCATGCAAACGGTCCCGCAGACGAATTTGTGAGCGCGGGCGGAACCTTCCGATCGCAGCAGCTTTACTCAGATCAGAAGAAGGGATGCCAACAGGCCGGATTCAAGCTGACCTCGATTGCGAGACCAGCCCGTCGCCAGCGTGGAAAGGAACACGCAATGGAGTTGTTGTTTCTTCACGACTTGGCCTCGCGTCGAAGTGACGGACTGCACCCCGAACTTGTGCGCCTTTTCAGACAACGGGCTGCTCTGTCGGCATCAACCGTTGTCGAGTTGCACCCAAGTGGACCACCCCGTAGCGCGCAGGGCGATCACAATCCTCCTCGGATCATAGATCGGGGGTCGCCCGGTGATGTGATCCGTTTTCCCAGCAGGCCGAAATCCACACTCCGGAATCCCTGATGTTGGCACCTGACACACAGACCGGCTGTATCATGGTTGCGCGGCCATGCAGCGAAGCCTAGTCAAAGACGTTGCCGATCGGCTTTGGCGCTCCTGTCTTTTGTCGACCATGGTCGCTTTGGCCGCCTGTTCTTCTTCCGAACGCGTCGCCCAGCAATCAAAAATCGCGGCGTCGGCTTCGCAGACGGCAGCCATGGTCTTGGACGCTTGGGCCGCCGGGGATGCCCCTTCATTTTATGCATCGGCCACACTGCAATCAACAGCCGAGACGCTTGCCGCCGCCGGTCGGCAGATGCAGTCTGACAATTCACCTCAATCCTCCGAAGCGCGCGGTATCATGACCGTGATCGGCCGGCTGTCGGCGGCGGCAAGGCGGGCCCAGGCCGGGGTGGAGGCGGGCAACCCGCGGCAGGTGAGCCAGGCGCGGCAGGACCTTGGGACGGCCGCGAAGGACCTCGCCGCCCTCAATGCCAGATATGTCGCGCCGAGATCATGAAGAAGCTGCTTGAAATCTCTCTTGGCATCGTTACCAGCGTCGGCGGCTTCCTCGAGGTCGGATCGATGGCCACAGCCGCGCAAGCCGGGGCGACTTTCGGCTTCCAGCTGATCTGGGCGATCCTCCTTGGCACAATCTGCATCATCTTCCTGGTCGAGATGGCTGGCCGGTTCGCTGCCGTCAGCGGCCACACGATCGCCGACGGGATCCGCGAGAGGTTCGGCTTCAATGCCTTCCTGTGGCCGTTGTTGGCCACCTTGCTGGTCAATTTCATGGTGATGTCGGCAGAGATCGGCGGCGTTTCCATCGCGGCCGAACTTGCGACAGGGATAGGCTTTCAATGGTGGGCCCTCCCGGTGGCGTTTCTGGCGTGGCTGTTTCTATGGAATGGCACCTTCGGTTTTATCGAGAAGGGGGTGGCGATCCTCGGTCTCGTCACGCTTTGCTTCGTGGTCGGCGCGGTGATGGTTGAGCCGGATTGGCGACAGGTGGCTGCAGGCGCGGTGCCCAGCCTGCCGGGGCATGACGCGGCAAGCTACTGGTTTATGGCCGTCAGCATTCTGGGGGCATCGATATCGCCCTACCTTTTCATGTTTTATTCCTCGGGCGCTGTCGAGGACCACTGGGACAAGACCTATCTCGGCACCAATCGCGCCATTGCGGGTCTTGGCATGAGTTTCGGCGGCACCATCTCGCTCGGCGTGTTGATCGTCGCCGCACTTGTGCTCGGCGCGCACGGCATTAATCAGGTCAATGACTATCACCAACTGCCCCTGATGCTGATCCCGATATTCGGTTTCTGGGGCTTTGTTCTGCTTGTCGCTTCGCTTGCTATAGCCTGCTTCGGCGCGACCCTAGAAATCGGCCTTCAGCAGGCATATCTCGTCGCACAGGGCTTTGGATGGACGTGGGGCGAGGATTTGAAACCCCGCAATGATCCCGCCTTCTGCGGTGTCTATACGCTATCATTGCTGCTGACGGCCATCCCGATCGCACTCGGCCTCGACCCGCTGAGGCTTACAATCTTCTCCATGGCCGTGACGGCCGCCAGCCTGCCTCTGACGGTGGTCCCGTTCCTCATTCTGCTCAACGATGAGCGCTATGTCGGTGAGCACGGCAATGGCATGATTTCGAACGCCGCGGTGATCCTTATCGTCGCGCTTGGCTTCGTCCTTGCCGTGGTGAGCATTCCCTTGCAGATACTGGGAGGTTCGTGATGGATTTGCTGCGCGATCTCCTGGACAAGCAGGTGCTTGACCGCAAGCAGGTCAAGATCGGCAAGGTGGACGGATTGGTGGCCGAGTTGAGGCAAGGCAAGCCGCCAAGGGTCGTCGCGGTCGAGCTCGGCTCGATCACGCTGGCGCGGCGTCTTGGTTCGCGGCCGGGACGCTTGATGGCATGGCTTGCGGCAAGGTTTGGAGGCGAACGTCATGCCGAACCGCACCGGATAGCGTGGAACAAGGTGCGCAATATCGGCGTCGACGTCGAGGTTGACGTTGACGTGCGCCGGACAGGGATCTTCGATTGGCAAGACTGGCTGCGCGACCGCGTCATAGGCCGCATTCCGGGAGCCTGACATGGACACAGTCAATCTTGAACATCTTGCCGGACGACGGGTGCTCTCGCTACGCGGCAAAAGCGTCGGTCACATTGAAGAGATACGAGCAGAACAGGACGGTGACGATATGGTTGTCACCGAATTCCACGTCGGCATTTTCGCTGCTTTCGAGCGCCTCTCCGCCTTGGCGCTCGGCACCGCGGTTCTCGATTTCTTTCACCTGCGCCACCGCGACTGCCTGTACCGCATTCCCTGGGACAAGATCGATATCTCGGATCCAGTCAGACCGCGGTTGCGATGCACCCTTGAGCAGCTTTCTCAGATGAAGGGTGGATTTGAAAGCAAGCGCGGAGCGAAATCGTCCAAGGGCCTGGGGATCGCCAGGTGGAGCACCGTGTTGAGATTTGCTCTTGCGGTTTTCCTGTGTGCGGGCGCCGTTTGCGCGGTCTTGTGGTACATGACAGCGGCGAGGCCCCCGTTTGGGGAACAGGATCGGCAATTTGAAGGCCCGGGCAATGTCGCGCACGGCAAGCTCGTCTTCGCTGCAGGCGATTGTGCTTCCTGTCACGCAACACCGGGACAGCCCGACCGCCTGAGGCTTGGCGGCGGCATGGCGATCGCTTCACCATTCGGGACCTTTCGGCCCCCCAACATTTCCCCCGATGCGGTGGATGGTATCGGCGGATGGACTGTCACTGACCTGGCGAACGCCTTGATCGGCGGCGTGTCGCCCAAGCGTGATCATTACTATCCCGCTTTTCCCTACACGAGCTTTACCAGCATAAAGCCCGACGACGTGAAGGATCTTTACGCGTATCTCAAGACACTTCCGAAGGTGTCTGGCCGTGTACCGCCGCCCGATCCTGCACTGCTGTTCAGCATCCGACGGTCTGTCGGGATTTGGAAACTGCTGTTTTTTCGGCAACGATCAACCGCAGCCCGCTTCGATGGAGATCCTGTGCATGATCGTGGCGCTTACCTCGTCGAGACCATTTCACACTGCGCCGAGTGCCATTCGACCCGCAACGCCTTTGGCGCCATCAAACCCGGCACTCGTTTTGCCGGTGGCATCGATCCCCAAGGCACGGGATTTGTGCCGAATATTACCCAGGACAGGCTGCGCGGATGGACCGAGAATGACATCGCCAGGATGCTCAAAACGGGAGAGACGCCCAACCACGGTCGTGTCGGATCGTCGATGTCCGATGTGGTGACAAATACGGCAATGCTGCCTGACAGTGATCGCCAGGCGATTGCGCGCTACGTCAAAGGTCTGCCACCCATAGCCACCCCGCGCCCTTGAAGCGATGTTTCGCCCGGGATTGCGAAAGCCAATATCAGGAATCTACTGGGCGTACAGATACGCGGCAAGGTCTTTGGCTTCCTCTCGCGAAATGCCGGTCGCCGGCATCGCCGTCTGTGGGGAAAAACTCCGGGGCGAAACAATCCATGTGACAAGGTTGTCGGAATTGTTTTCCAGCACGCCCGCTATGTACACACGCTTTGACAACCCGGCCAGCGGCGCACCGGTCTGGCCGTCAGCTCCCGGTATGCCGGGAATGGCGTGGCAACCGGAGCAGCCGTACCGGCGGAAAATTGCTGGAGCCCGACCGGGATCGCCGCCGGTGATCGTTTTGGCCACCGCTGCTTGGGTGTGGTTGTCGCCCGCGACGTTGGCCGCGACGAAGGCGGCTGATGCCGCAGCGAGGACAATACCAATTACGGCAAGGCCAATGGCGGGCGCGAGCGGCTCAGGCATTTTGCGCCCTTCCTTCACTCGCGCCGTGGATCCAGAGCGCCAGCATCGTCATCGCCGCCGCCGCATAGATCGTGCCGGCAGGCACCCACATGATGATCCCGGCCATCTGCTGGTCTTCCAGCGGCGTCAACCCCCAGCCCATAGCGGTCTGGGTCTGAGCCACGTAGAGCACGCGTGGAGCCAGCGCCATCAAAGCACCCAGAACGCTGCTGTGGATCATGGTCGCGAACAGATGCCAGGCTGAGGTGCCATAACCGCTTCGCCAAACAATTGCCCACCAGAACAATATCGCTGTCGCAAAGAAGCTGAGATGCTGGAGGCGATGCAGAGCCGTGTTGGTCACGGCCGCGTCAAACAACGCCGGCGCGTGCCAGGCCCAGATGGCCAAGCCATGAATGATGGTTGCATTGGTGGCGCTCGTACACCTTTTCCATGGCCCGCCTATCATGGGCGAACGCATCAGCGACCCCGCGATGCGCCGGGATTTCCCCGGTAGCGCCCAGAGCAGGATGCCAGCCGGGCGCGCCAGCACGATCAGGGGCGCCGACACAACCATGACGATCTCGTGCTCGATCATATGAAAGGTAAAAAGGTGCTCGCCTAGCCAGTGAAGCGGCGAGAGCAGCGCGCAACCCAATGTCAGCATGCCACAGCAGTACAGCAAGGCGCGGAAGAGCATGCTGCCTGGCCTTCTGCTTCGCGATGCCAGCCTTATGACGCCTACGCCATAGAGGGCAACAAGGATGGCAAAGGGTGCTACGATCCACGGATCAAAGGTCCAGGGATAGCCCGCAGGATGTGCATCTTCGCCGTGTGCCATCGCCGGGGCAGCTATCAAAAACGAGGTCAGTGTGCAGATCAGCGTTGGCATGGGTCCAGCAGCACCGTGGCCGCCCCCTGCAATGACAGCGCAAAAACAAACGCCAGCGCGACCAGAAAGCCCGCATCGGCAATGAACCGTTCGGACTTGGCCGTTCCCGTTGAAAGCAGTCGTGATATTACGACGCCAGCAACCGAAACGAGGAGCAGGATGCCGCAAGAGACGGCTGTCCACTGGCCATTCCGTTGGCAATCGATGTAGGGCGCGATCTGACCGAACTGGGTGCTGAGCGCCCAGGCGAGGAGCGGCAGGATGAGGGCTGTGTATCGAAGCCAAATGTTCGTCATAGCCTTGGAACCCAATAGAGGCAGGCATACATCGGCAACCACGTCGCCACCACAAAGTTCCAGTACATCGTGTTGTCGCTGACATCTCCGTACCGCCGCGCGTTGTCGCCGTGCCGTGAAAACATCAGGCAAGTCAGCACCAACGTCTCGACCAGATCGGTCAGAATATGCGTCGTGTGCAGGCCGAGCATGACCCACACGATCGAGCCGTAGGCGTTTTGGTCCCACTTGATATGCATTGCCGGAAACTCGAAGACCCGCAGGATCAGCGGCGCCATGCCGAGCAGGGACATGAGGACGAGGCCGATACGGACCTTCAGCAAATCTTGGCTACGTGCCCAGCGGGCGAGGAAAATGTTGGGAACAAGGCTTGCTATCAAGAGAGCTGTCAGGATCGTCCCGGCGAGCAGATCAGGCGGTGCGGCATCCAGAGGCCAATGTGGTGCCAAGCTCATGAGATAGAGGTAGACAACGATCGAAAGCGCAAAGCCCGTACCTTCAATGAGCATGAAGGCAAGCGTTCCCCACCAGGACACGCTCGCGGTGCCAAGGCCGTGAGAGGGAAGGTCTGTCAGGTCGAGCGTGGCGCTATCTTTCATGACTCATCCTCCGGCACGCCCTTTGGCCAGAACCAGCCGATGAGTGCGATCGCCACTGGTATCGAACCCCAGACAACTGCCCACGGCGTGAATATCGACCAGATCAGCGTCGCGGTGGTGGCAAGCGCTGCCCATAGCGGCCAGATCGAATCTCCGGCCGACGATTCTCGCGCTTCCGGAATCGCTTCGACCACACTGCTGACCAACAGTTCTCGACGGTCGACGCGCAGGCCCGTCGCAACGGGAAGGGCAGTTGATTGGTCTGACAAGGCTTCAAGGCTGCCGATCACCGGCAGGCGGGCGAAATTGTACGGTGGCGGCGGCGACGAGGTCGCCCATTCAAGTGTCGAGGCCCCCCACGGGTTGGACGACGCGGCGGCGCCTGACCTGGCACTGCGTATCACGTCGATGAAAAACAGCAGGAAACCGAGGGCGAGGATGCTCGCGCTGAGGCTGATGAACAGGTTCAGCGCCGACCATGGCATCTCGGGCTGGTATGTGTAGACGCGACGCGGCATGCCGCGCAGACCGAGAATATGCATGGGGAAAAAAGTCAGGTTGAAGCCGGCAAAGATGAGGCCGAACACCCAACGGCCGACTGTCTCGCTCATCATCCGTCCCGTGAGCTTAGGGAACCAGTAGTAGATCGCGCCGAGCAAAGGAAAAACCGCGCCGCCGACAAGGACATAGTGGAAGTGAGCGACGACGAAATAGGTGTCGTGGACTTGTGTGTCGAACGGCACGGACGCCACCATAACGCCGGTCAGGCCGCCAATGACGAACGTGACCATGAAGCCGATGACGAACAGGAACGGCGTCTTGAAGATCGGCTTGCCTGCCCACATCGTCGCCAGCCAGCAGAATATCTGCAGTCCTGCCGGAACCGCGATCGCCATGCTCGAGGCCGTGAAGAAGCTCTCTCCAAGCCGGGGAAGGCCTGCGACGAACATATGATGGACCCAAAGTCCAAACGCCAGAACGCCCGTAGCGATCAGGGCCATCACCATGGCCAGATAGCCAAACACGGGGCGCCGCGTGAACGTCGCGACGATCGTCGACACCATCCCCACCGCTGGTAGAAAGATGATGTAAACCTCGGGGTGTCCGAAGAACCAGAACAAATGCTGCCACAGCAGCACATCGCCGCCTTCAGCGGGATTGAACAGATGCGTTTCGACCAGCCGGTCGAGTATAAGGGACGTGCTGGCGATCATGATCGCCGGCATTGCCAGGATGACGAGAAACGACGTGACCAGCATCGACCATACGAACAATGGGATCCGATCGAGTGACATCCCCGGTGCGCGTTGCTTGAAGACGGTCACGACGATCTCGACGGCGACGGCGAGCGCCGAAACCTCTGTGAAGGTGATCATCTGCGCCCAGACGTCGGCTCGCTTTCCCGCCGCATATTGAGGCCCCGACAGCGGGACGTAGGCGAACCAACCGATATCCGGTCCGGTGTCGACCACGAAGGCGATCCACAACAGCAAACCGCCGGCGAGATACATCCAGTAGGAGAACGCATTGAGGCGCGGGAAAGCGATGTTTCGCGTTCCCACCATCAAGGGCACGAGGTAGACGGCCATCGCCTGCATGACAGGCACGGCAAAAAGGAACATCATGTTTGTGCCGTGCACGGTAAAAATCTGGTTGTAACGATCGGGCCCGATGAAGCGGGCTTCGGGTTGCGCCAGTTGCAGCCGCATCAGCAGGGCCAGCAACCCGCCCAGTGCCAGGAAGACAAAGGCCGTGCTGATGTAGCGCCGGCCGATGATTTTATGGTCGACCGACGACAGCGCGCCCCAGAGGCCCGGCGGTGTCGACCAGACCGACGCAAGGCGCTGATCGAGTTCACCATCGTTGAACCCGGTGTCTCGCGGGTCGGTGCTATCTCTGCCCGTCATTTCAGGCTCTCCATATAGGCGGAGATATTCTGGAGCTCGGCGCTGGTCAGCGCGACCATAGGCATGTTGTTTCCGGGCTTGAGCGTCTGAGGATCGGCAATCCAGGCGGCGAGCGAACCGCGCGTGGTTTCCGCCAGTCCGGCGGCGATCGTCAGCCGGCTGCCAATATGGGTAAGATCCGGTCCGGTCGTGCCATTGGCGGCAGTGCCGCGGATCGTGTGGCAGGCAGCACAGGGCTTTGCCAGGAAGGCCGCTCGTCCTGCGGCCGCATCCGGATCGGCCGGCATCGTCGCATCACCACGCTGCGACGCCGCCCAGCGGTCATAGTCCGCCGGCGCCTCGGCGACGACCATGATCGCCATGTGGCTGTGCTGCAGGCCGCAGAATTCGGCGCATTGTCCCCGGTAGACGCCCGGCTTCTCGGCTCGTAGCAGCATACTGTTGGAGCGACCTGGAACAAGATCCTGCTTTCCCGCAAGGCTGGGCACCCAGAACGAATGAATGACATCGGCGCTTTCAAGCCGCAGATGAACATCTGTCCCGATGGGAATGTGAATTTCATTGGCAGTCTGAAAGCCGGGCGTTGCGTCGGCACCGGCATAAAAGACCTGCCACCACCATTGTTGTCCGCGCACAGTGATTGTCATTGCGTCGCTTTTCGGGACGCCGATGTCCCGGGTGGTATAGAAACTTGCGATCGTCAGGCCAGCTATGATGACTACCGTGGCCGCGACAGCGGCAACCACCGTCATTGCCAGCCATGCCTCGGACTTCGCGGTATCGGCCGCGGCGCGGGGACCCCGTAGAAGCGCGACGCCAAGCATGACCATCACCACGACCCAGATCACCGTGCAAATGGCGACTATGCCGATGATCAGGTGCTCCATATGAATCGCGGGAGCGCCGTGCGGATCAAGTGCTGACTGATTGCCGCTGCAGCCCGACGCGACGGCACTGATCAGAAGGGCGCTGGCCACCCTCAAGGCGACGGTCCTTGGTCTGGATGCGCGCCGACTGGTCCCTCGTCAAACAGGATTATCGCCGGGCCGCGATTCTCGGCCGGCCGGGCGTGTTCGTTGTCATTGCGACTGGGCGCGGCGATCTTCGGCGTATAGGAACCGATTGTCTGGACATATCCTGCGAGCTGCCAGATCTGCTCGATTGTCATCCGGCTGCGAAATGCAGGCATGCCATGCGGGCGGCCATCGCGGATGGACGCGACGATGGAAACCATCTCCGGGCCATAGAGCCACCAGCCGTCGAGGAAGCTGGGCCCGGTCCCGCCGCGACCATCACCATGACATGTCACGCAACCGAACCAGGTGTAGAGACGCTTGCCCTGGCTCAGATTGTAAGCGTCTGTCTCATACGGCTTGCCCAGTGCAAAATAACTCTCGGGCGGTGTTCCGCTGATGCCATTGGGCATGCGACGGAACTGGTCGAGGTCGGCAACAGCCGGCGGATCGAGGCGAAGCTCTCTGGGTTGCCGAAGCCAACCGAGCAGAGCGCCAACGCCAACAAGGAGGAGAAGCGCGCCAGCTACCAACGCCGGCGCGGGATTTGCGATGGTCCTTTCTGTCAAGCGGTTCTGTGCCCCCATGGGGTCAACCATCTGGAGTTGCGTGCGATCGGCTAAGGCGGACTGGCAAAAGCTTGTATGACGGCGTCTTCGACTTCGGGTCGTGATGCGCCAATGGAAAGAGCGGATTGGTTTCGGGAAAATATGCCCCGCAGCAGCCCTTCGCGATGTTGTAGGAAACGATCCTCAGGCCAGTCACCTTGCGGACGAAATTGTCGTCGATGGCCGTAGTCACATCAACAATTTCGCCATCTGCGAAGCCTAGCCGGACAATGTCTTCCCCGTTCATGAACACAATCCGGCGCGTGCCTTCAACGCCGCGAAAACGGTCGCTGTAGCCGTAGATCGTGGTGTTGAACTGATCGTTCGATCGCAGCGTCGCAAGGTGCAGAACGTCGGTTCTGCCCGAGGTGGAAAATTCGGGAAAGAGCTTGCCTGGCGTAATGAAATTCGCTTTCCCGCTTTGCGTCACCCATTTTCGCTCGCGTGCCGGCAACGGCCTGGCGAACCCGCCAGGCTTGAAAAGCCGCTTGTTGAAATCCTTGAAGGTTTCCGGGTACGTCCGTTCTATGGCGTCGCGGATTTCCGCATAGTTGCCGACCCAGGCATCCCATGGAACCCTGGTCTTCCCAAGCGTCGCCTTGGCTATGCCGGCGACGATCGCCGGTTCCGACAGAAGGGTTGCACTTGCGGGTTTTGTTTTTCCGCGAGAACCATGGAAGTGGGCAATGGAGCTTTCTATCGATACGGCCTGTGGGCCAGTCGCCTGCTCGTCGATCTCTATACGGCCGAGGCAGGGCAGCAGATAGGCGATTTCGCCATGCAAGACATGGCTGCGGTTGAGCTTTGTCGCGATCTGCACGTTCAGACGCAGCTTGCGCCATCCCGCTTCCATAGCGGTGGTCTCTGGCACCGCCTTCAGGAAGTTACCACCAAGGCTGATAAAGGCCCGGGATTGGCCGTTGATGATTGCATCGCAGGTCTCGACCGTCGAGCGGCCGGTCCAACGGGGCGGTTCAAATCCATAAAGCTCGGACAATTTGTCCAGCGGCGCCAGCCCCGGCTTTTCCGTGATCCCGACAGTGCGCTGTCCCTGAACGTTGGAATGGCCGCGGACGGCGCAGATATTCGCTCCCGGCTTCCCGATATTGCCGCGCAACAGCGCGAGGTTGCAAACCATATGGACGTTCTGGACGCCCATGAGGTGTTGCGTCAGACCCATGCCGTAGACCATCAGCACGGCATCGGATTTGGCGTAGATGGCCGCCGCCTTCATCATCTGATCGCGGCTGAGTCCGGAGACCCGCTCCAGCTCATCCCACTGGTGAGCTCGTGCAGCTAAAGCAAACTCCTCGTATCCGGCGGTATGCTCCTTGATGAAATCATGGTCGAGCACATGCTTTTTGTCGGCCGAGGCAATCGAGGCCGCGAATGCGACCATTGCCGCATTATCGGGATCTTTCGGCTTGCCGTCCTCTCCCGCTACGCGGCTGGTGCCCGATGCCTTGAGGGCGTCGTCGGCTTCGATGAGCGCCTTGCAGACACCGAACAGGGCGGCGATATCGCCGCCATTTTTGACCTGATAATATTCCGTCGAGATCTTTGTCTCTGTGCCGGTCAGCATCTGAACCGGCGACTGCGGATTGACGAAACGCTCCAGCCCCCGTTCGTGAAGCAAGTTGAAGGTGACGATCTTCACGCCGCGGTCGACCGCGTCCTGGAGGTCGTGTAGCAGGCGCGGGGAAGACGTTCCTACGTTTTGGGCGATGTAGAAAATACAGTCGGTGTTTTCGAAGTCCGACAAAATAGCTGTACCGACAGAGGCGCCGATACTTTCCGGAAGTGCCACTGACGAGCTTTCGTGGCACATGTTGGAACTGTCGGGTAAATTGTTGCTGCCGTACATGCGGGCAAACAACTGGTACATGTAGCTCGCCTCAAGGGATGCACGGCCCGAGGTGTAAAGGTCGACCTGACGAGGATCGAGCGCGCCCAGCTCCCTGCCGATCTCATCGAAAGCTTCCGCCCACCCCACCGGAACATACTTGTCGCTAATCGCATCCCAGCGCACGGGATGGGTTAACCGGCCCTGTTCCTCCAGATCGTGATCTGGCCAGAGCTCCAGCTCGCTTAGCGTGTGCTTTTGGAAGAACGCGGGGTCAGCCCGACGGGAAGTGATTTCCCAAGCCGTCGCCTTTGCCCCGTTTTCGCAGAATTCGAGCGGATGCGGTTGCGCCGGTTTTGCCCAGGCACAACTGACGCACATATATCCTTCAGGCTTATTCTGGACCGAAAGCAGCTTTGGCGCCTTCAGAGGGACGTGCTCTCTTGCGATGATCGCGGCCACGGATTTCGCTGAGCCCCAGCCGCCGACCGGTCCGCTGTACGGTTTGATGGTGGCCGGCCTGGTTTTCATCTGGTCTCACCCTATCGACGCGATGCCTGCCGACGTATTGCACTATCCAGGTCACGGATCAGTCTGTCGCCGGTACATAGCAACTTGGAATCTGGCGCGCGGTTCCACGAAGGTTCGTGGCTTCGTTCGAGGTCGCTTCTCGGCAGTCGGCCCGACCAAATCCGACCTGTGGCCGATGTGCAGGGGAAGGGCATAGCGCGCCGCTCGTTCAAGACGATCTAGAGGTGCGAGCGTCGCACCGCGTGTCCGAGATCAGCGAGATGCGCGAATCCACAGCAGGCATATCCCGCAAGCAAACAGGCAGCCAAGAACGAACTGCACGAAGGCGGGCTGACTTCGTCAATTCGCGCTGACACGGCTTTGAGACGAGGAAAGCGGTACGGACGGGAGCGCCAAGCTGGCCCGCTCAGGGAGGTCCGTTTGTGTTCCTCGCGAAAAAAGGCCCGTGCCAAAGCAACGGGCCCCAGATCAGGCTTGGGAACTACGCCTTTAGAGGGTTCGTTTCCGGCGCCACAGGAGGTTATTTTCAGCCGCCCATTTTCTTCGCCATGGCGCAGAAGTCCGCGTGCGACTTGTTGAGCGTGGTGTCGCCGCAGTCTTTCAGCACCGCCTTTTTTTCATCCGGTTTCATGGCCATCCATGCGGTCTTGAAATCCGCTTCCGACCTCAAGGTTTTCATGCCGGCATCGGTGAAGAACGGCGACATCTTTGCCGGATCGTCAAGTGCGGATGTGTTACCAGCAGCCAGCGCTGAGCCCGTCATCATTGCGAGCGCCATCGCGCCCATCGTGAGCATTTTGATGTTCATTTCAGTTTCCTCCGTCTAGGTCATTCAAAACGCGCAAAACCGCGTGACCTGGAGGAAAAAACGTCCGCCTCTGAACTCGGTTCCCGCATGTCGCTTATTCCTTCCATCTATCGACGGCCGTCGGCATTTTCGGCACCCAATGCGGCTCCTCGACACACTCACGACGTAGGTTTGTGGCCGGCTTGTCGGTCATCTCTTCGCCTGATCGATAAAAGCCCGCGCCACGGAGGGACCAAGACGCGGGCCGGCTGATGAGTTTAACCACCAGCCTTTCGCCGGATGCCAGTGACAACATCCGAGCATGAACTCAACTATTCGAAACAGCTAACGTTCCGCATGCGGTGCTGGTCGGCCGTATTGCCTGTCATCATCTTTCAAACCCTGCGCAGCTTCGATCACGGCCTTGCGGCTGTTGCCGTGTTTTAGGATCAACTCCCAAGTCAGGTCCGGAGACAAACCGTTCTCCGAGGCGAAATACTCGACGTGATGATCGTGAATAGCATCGTCCCTGTCGCCGGCCATTTGAGCTCCGCTCCGCAGTCTAATGCTCCCGTCGGGAAATGGTCGGTCCAGGGGATGCTTGGGTGAAGTAGCCGCACCGGCCATTGCGGGTCAGTGTTTTGGGATCTCTCCCAGCATTGCCAAAGCTAAATGCATATTAGCAATAACTCAACTAAGACTGAAGTCTCTAAGTCCCGGAACCGAACGTCGGATTCCAGTCGCGATTGCGCCTGTCCACATCGCGCCATCGGCGGGCAATTTCGTCTAGTTCTCCGCATGGCTAAAAACGACAGTGCCGTTTTCCTTGCGAATTTCAACGGACACGATTCCATCGTCGCCCTTCCGGGTCTGAAACAGGGAGATTGCATGATCCTTTGCCGCTTTCTCGGCGTGGAATATTTCCTTGTTGACGATGCCCTGTCGTCCATACCAGATGACAGTAAAAGCCATATTCGTCGTCCCTTCGCGGCAGCCACCAAGGGAAATGGTATGGCGGTTGGGGCGGAAAGTCACACAATGAAAACAAACGGCTTTGCGGGGTGCAGTGGACGCTCCCGTGGGGGCAACGGATCACACCGGCCACTGCGGGAGCGTTGATTGTCCCCGCACGGCTTTCAACAACACGCCATGCAAGAAACGCGTCTTGCCGATAGTGGTCGCAATGCGGCGATCTGAAGGGCTTGATGATGCTCAAGTGCAGCGCTTCCGCCGCCGCCAGAAAGCGCTCGATTTCAGCATACCTGCCTGGAAGGTTTCGATCTGGCTATGGCAGCCGTATGAGGGGGATCGCCGCAACGGGAGAATTATATTCCTCGCCTACCGCCTGGCAAGGTCAGCGCAAGTCCCGCATGATGAACTGATAGATTTGGCCAATTTCTTCATCAATCTCCTGGCCTGGGATGCCTTGGGCTTCGGCCGCCCGTTTTGCATCAACAGCCATCTCAATCACCATCAGAACCGGGTCGACCATCGGAGCGTCCGGTAGGTGGTCCGATATCCAATGGTAGAGAAATTCACTCCCGCGTTTGCTCATTCTACCCTGAAATCCTGCAGTGAAGCGTGCCGGAGGTCTTCCTCGCCGCGGAGGTGCCACACACGGCCGATCAGCCCCGGCTTAACCCATTGCGTCGCGGGCCGCTTCAGGCCCTTTGGCGGCGGCCCTGCGTGCTCTTGTACGCGCTTCCAAAGCCGATCTCGGACAGCGCGTTTGGAATTCCCAGTCATTCGAGGCGGGACGAACTTCAAATGCATGCATACCCCGGACTCACAAGCCACGATTCAATCAGCTTGCGCTAAAATAGTTCCGGAACATTTTAGACGAATTGAATGTTTGGCGGAGATGACGGTGCTATGACCTTAAACCACCCATCCCTGGCAAGCGGCACGGTGGCGAGCCGGCCGACGAGGATGACAACTTCTATACCGGTCCGATTTCCGGTCAGCAGGTCGACATGCACGACCTGCGCCAAGTCATTTGGCACGAGCGGCCAAAGCATAAGCCTGCTGGTGGATTAGGCGAAGATGCGCTCTCAAGCGAAGCGGCAGCGCTTGGTTCATCTCCCGTGGGTCAGTGCAAGGTAGATAGCGGGCACCAACATCAACCGCCCCCATTGCTAGAACCACCAAAATAGCCATGCGCTCAGTACCCCTAACAAGTTCGGCAAATGTTTTCCCCGTCGGTCAAAGGGTCGGCGTCCAGCAATCTAGGCGCGTGATCATGGTTGTCATTTGCGGGGTGGCTTGCATAACGCGGCGATAGCATTTTGGTTTCGGGCGCCCCGCTTTCCGTTATTCCTGAGCCGCGGACCGCTCTGGAACATCTTCCACCAGACGCCGTTGACGGCCCAGATCGAGATACCCATTCGATCATCCGTCGTGACCCTTCGGTGACGGGCTTCCTTCGTTTCGGAACACCTCCACCTAAACCGCGCTCCCGTTGATGAAGTCGGCGCGGCGATCATCAGCCCCGTCAATTCATTCAACCGGGGCGAGGAGCTATGCGACGACAAAGGGTGGCATTGCGATCTCCACAAAAGGCATGGCGAAGCATGGCCAAACAAGGCAATACGCGCGAACGCTGTTGCGTCTGGGCACGTATGGACCATTGCAGATCGCGGGCGGTTGTCGAAGTTCAGTCAAGAGATGCGGTCGCACAGGACAGCCTGCGGAACTTGCGCCGTTTGCCCACGCGCCCCTCCTCCCAAAGGACAGGATGCTGACGTTGCGGGCGAGAGTCTAGAGGTGGAACATTAGTGTTCTCTAACGGTTCTATGTTGGCGATACCAAATCCACATGGTGGGTACAGCAATGGCAGCGTTGGCGTTTGAGACGGTCTATTTTTTTCGGCCTGACCGGGGACGACCTGTTAGGAGGGGTCGTTTCGCTTGTGGCGTGCACGCTGCTTTTCAATGCTATGGCGAAGGATCGCTCAAACCCATAGGTGCGCCGGGCAGTTAGTCTACCTTGTCACGCAGCGGCTTACTGCCTTTTGGCCTTCGGAACGTCCTCAATAGCCGGACAGAATTGGCATCGACCGTGATACGGCCAAGCGCCTGCACTGTCACACGGCCTGTATCGTCATCGACGTGCACGACCTCGCCTTCGAACCGGATCTTGTCGCCTGGCTTGGCCTCGGGGTCGATGATCGAACAAGGGAAAGTGGCGGTGGGGAAATGCAGGGCCACCCGCTCCTCGATGCGCTTGCCCACAGTGGCAACGATCGCCACCTTGTCACCAATATTGATTTCCCGCGCCATGCATAGGATTCTGGCGCTGCCCTTCGGTTCGTCAAGGGGCTGCTAATGCACGGCGTTCGAGGGGCCTTTGCCTTTATGCTTTTCTCTGCCGGCGGCGCCACATTCTATTGTCGGTGGCGAGACCCCTATCACCTTCAGGGCGGGCTAGCGATGGAGCGCCTTCGATGGTGAAGATAATTCCGGCGTCCTCAAACGCTTGGCGCATGGCCGCGATGTTGGGGGGACGCGGTTTCCTAAAGCCGTTCTCAAAATCGCTGATCGTCATTTCGCTGAGATTGGCCTTTCCGGCAAGGCGCACTCGCGACCAGTTCAGCAGGGCACGTGCTGCTCTTGATTGATCTGCTGAGAGTAGGTTTCGGCTATCCATAAGAGTTGAACATTCGATATAGCTAAAATGTTCCCTCGACCTATCTGCAACGATCGTGATCAAGACCGCGATTGAAACTACCGACTGGGAAGCGCCATGAAGCCGCAATTCCCAGTAGGTGTGCTATTTAGGTGGCATTGAGGAGGTTCGTTGTGATCTCGCCGACCTGGAAGCTGCTCCCCCTGGACAATCAGGTGCCGCCACAAGGAGGTGGTGGGCACCTGATCCACCGACGATGAAGGGACTTTGCTCGCTGGTTCTAGCTCAATGCAGGTGGAATGCGTCAGGCCTTTGCGCTGCTCGATTGGACTTTGGTCAGTACAGCCACGACGAACGCCGGCTCAGGCTTGTCGGCGTGCTCCCTTAGGTCTGCTGCTGATTGGGATCGACGAGAAACGATGCCGCGATCAGGTCGTCGCCATCGATCTGCCCGTGACCATCATCCATTATTGATGCGACCTTTTGAAAGGTTTTCATTTCGGCCGCCGTTATCCGCGCTTTCCGCATTCTGGTTTGCAGATCAGCCAGGCGGACCACGAGGGCATGCGACGCTTCGAGTTCAATGTTCATCATATCTCCTCCTGATAGATGGAGCTTGGCATGCGCAACC
>NZ_RZRQ01000082.1:0-21037 GCF_003997785.1 Mesorhizobium sp. M7D.F.Ca.US.004.01.2.1
ATCTACAATTGGGGCAACTACACCAGCCCCGACGTGATCAAGAAGTTCGAGGCCAAATACAACGTCAAGGTGACCATCACCGACTATGATTCCAACGATACCGCGCTCGCCAAGGTTCGCCAGGGCGGCACCGGCTTCGACATCGCCGTGCCGTCGCAGACCTACGTGCCGATCTGGATCAAGGAAGGCCTCGTTCTGGAGACCGATCCGGGCAAGATGGAGAACTTCAAGAATGTGGCGCCGGAATGGGCCAATCCCGATTTCGACCCGGGCCGCAAATATTCGGTGCCGTGGGCTCTGGGCACGGTCGGCGTGGTCGTCAACACCGACGTCTACAAGGGACCGGCTGACAGCTGGGGCATCATCTTCAACACGCCCGATGAGCTGAAGGGCAAGGTCAATGTCGTTCCCGAGATGAATGACGTCATCTTCGCCGCGATCAAATATGTCGGCGGTCAGCAGTGCACCGACGACAAGGCGGTGCTGAAGAAGGTGCGTGACACGCTCGTCGCGGCCAAACCGAACTGGATCGCCATGGAATACAACACCATCGAGAAGATGGGCGCCGGCGACTTCAAGGCAACCAGCGACTGGAATGGTTCGGCGCTGCGCCAGCGGCTGGCCAACCCGGCCATCCACTACAACTATCCGAAGGAAGGATACGGCCTGTGGAGCGACAATGTCGTCGTTCTGAAGGAAGCCAAGAACGTCGAGAACGCCAAGCTGTTCCAGAACTTCATCATGGATCCGGAAAACGCGGCCGGCCTTTCGGCTTTCCATCGCTATGCCAACGCCATCACCGGATCGGACAAGTACATGCCGGCCGACATGAAGGATGCGCCGGAGGTCGTCATTCCGGCCGCCGCGAAGCCACAGGGCGAGTTTCAGAAGATGTGCGCGCCTGAAATCCAGGACATCTACACCAAGATCTGGACCGAACTGCAGAAGTAGTCGCTGCATGACGGACCCGGCGGCATATGCTGCCGGGTCTTTTCTTATCCGGGAATGGCCTTTCATGGACTCCTACCGCAACTCTGATCCGCGGCCGTCGATCATGCAGGGCTCGCCGCCGGCCATGGTGCCGCCGAAGCTCGACTGGGATCGGCCGCCGTGGAACCGCTGGGCGTTCCAGCATATCCGCGAAATTCTGCCGACCGCCGAAGTCTGGCGCGGCAATGGCCATCGCCACCGGTTCGAACGCGCCGAGGTCGATCTCGACGGGCTGTCGGTCGAGGACAGCGAGGGCCAGCCGACAACGCTCGCCGGGCTGCTCGACGAAACCTATACGGACGGCTTCCTGGTGCTGAAGGACGGCAAGATTGCCTATGAGCGCTATTTCAACGGCATGAATGACCGCACGCTGCACCTGTCGCAGTCAATGGCGAAGTCCGTCACCGGTTCGGTGTTCGGCATACTGGTCGGGCGCGGCCTGATCGATCCAGCCAAGCCGGTGACTGACTATCTGCCGGAGCTCGGCGCGACGGGCTGGGCCGGCGCCAGTGTGCAGCATGTGCTGGACATGACCAGCGGCGTACGCTTCTCGGAGGAATATACCGACCGCTATTCGGACATTGGCCAGGTCGATGTCGCCACCGGCTGGAAGCCGGTGCCGCCGGACAGCGATCCGGCCTTTCGCTGGCCCTCGAACATGTTCGAGCTGATCCTGGGCTTGAAGGAAACGATCCGCCCGCATGGTGCTGCCTTCGAATACCGCTCGATCGAGACCGACGTGCTTGCCTTCATCATGGAACGGGTGACCGGCAAACGGCTGCCGCAACTGGTTTCGGAAGAACTCTGGCAAAAGCTTGGCACTGATGAAAGCGCCTGCTTCACCGTCGACAGCGCCGGCTATGCGGTGGCCGATGGCGGCTTCAACGCGACTCTTCGCGACTACGGCCGTTTTGGCCAGCTGATCCTCGACAATGGTGGCGGTGTCGTGCCGGCCGACTGGATCGAGGCCACGCGCAACGGCAGGCACGGGCCGGACTTCAGCCCCAGCCTGCCGGAGGGCAGTTATCGCAACCAGTTCTGGATCGAGGACCCGCGCTCACGCGCGCTGATGTGCCGGGGCGTGTTCGGGCAGATGATCCATATCGACTGGAACACAGGAATGGTCATGGTGAAGCTTTCGACCTATCCGGATTTCAGCAATCTCGCCTATTCCACAGCGACGCTGAAGGCCGTGCATGCCATAGCCGCCGCGCTGAGCTGAACCCCACAAGAAACGACCCGGAAGGAAACGCCATGACCGGCAAGACCGCGTTCGAGACCCGGTACGGCTTCCGCCGCAACGAGGTGCTGCTCGCCAACTGGCGCGAGAACCCGTTCAACCGGTGGTCGTTCCAGAATCTCGGCGAACTGGTGCCGACCGCCCGCGTGGCGGCAGCGTCGGGCGTTGTCGAAGTCCCCGTGCGGGACATGGGCGGGCTGCTAGGCGAAAAGGTTTCGGTCGGCGGTGCGCCGGAGACGGTGGCTGAATTTCTCGTACGTTCGAGCACCGACGCGCTGACGGTGATGAAAGGCGGCAAATTCATCGGCGACTGGTTCGCGCCGCACATGGATTTCGGCGCCCGCCACATCATCTTTTCGATCAGCAAGTCGCTGACCGCCATTGTCGCCGGCATCTTGGAAGGCGAGGGGGTGTTCGACCCGGAAGCGCCGGTGACGGCCTACATCCCTGAAGCCGCCGGCTCGGCCTATGGCGACGCGAGCGTGCGGCATGTGCTCGACATGAGCGTCAGCCTCGATTTCGAGGAGGCCTATCTCGATCCAGAGAGCGCCTTCGCCCGCTATCGCCGCGCCACGCTGTGGAATCCAGGCGGCGGCACGGAGAGCCTGCGCGAATTCATCCTGACCTTGCAGCGCCTTGCCGAGCCGCACGGCCAGACCTTCCGCTACCGCTCGCCCAATTCCGACCTGCTCGGCCTGTTGCTCGAACGCGCTTCCGGCCAGCGCTTCGCCGACCTGATGCGCGAGAAACTGTGGCTGCCGCTCGGCGCGCTCAGCGAGGCCTCGATCGGCGTCGACATGGAAGGCACGGCCCGCACCGCCGGCGGCATCTCGGTGACGCCGCGCGATCTGGCGCGTGTCGGCGAGATGATGCGGCAAGGCGGTACGGCCAATGGCCGCCGCATCGTGCCCGAGGCTTGGGTGCGCGACACGACCAGCACCGGCGGCAGTGCGGACGCCTGGCAGCGCGGCGCGATGCTGCCGCTGTTTCCCAAGGGCCGTTACCGCAACAAATGGTACCAGACCGGTTTGCCGAGCGGCGCCTATTGCGGCATCGGTATCCATGGCCAATGGCTGTATGTCGATCCCAAGACCGAAGTTGTGATCGCCAAGATGTCGTCGCAGCCGGAGCCGGTGGACGATCCGCTCGATGTCGAGATCGTCGCTTTCTTCGAGGCGCTGAGCCGGATGGTCTGATCCTAGCCAGGCCACCACATTAGCGTACGCTTTCCTGTGGACCCGCCGGGCTGATCAAAGCGCGGCGGTTGGCGGACCGGACGTCTGCGCTTATGGTCGCCGCTCTTTGGAAAAGAGCAGGAACGACATGGCATCCGATATCAAGCGCATCGCAGCCATCATCGCGGCCGAGATCAGCGCGCGGCCCGAACAGGCGGCGGCGGCGATCGAATTGCTGGATGAAGGCGCGACGGTGCCGTTCGTGGCGCGTTATCGCAAGGAGGTGACCGGCGGGCTGGACGACACGCAATTGCGCGACCTTGCCGAACGGCTTTCCTATCTGCGCGAACTCGATGCGCGCCGCGACACTATCCTTGGCTCCATCCGCGAGCAGGGCAAGCTGACTGCGGAACTCGAGGGCAAGATCGTCGCCGCCACCACCAAGGCGGAACTGGAAGACATCTATCTGCCCTACAAGCCCAAGCGCCGCACCAAGGCCGAAATCGCCAGGGAGCGCGGGCTGGGGCCGCTGGCCGAAGCCATCTTGGCGAACCGCTCATTGGTGCCTGCTGAACTGGCGCTGGCCTATCTGACCGAAGAGGTGGTCGATGCCAAGGCAGCACTTGAGGGCGCGCGCGATATCCTGTCGGAACAATTCGCCGAGAATGCCGATCTGGTCGGCAAATTGCGGACCTACATGAAGGAACGCGCCTTCATGCGGGCCAGGGTGGTCGACGGCAAGCAGGAGGCCGGCGCGAAATTCTCCGATTATTTCGACCATGTCGAGCGCTGGGCGAATGTGCCGAGCCATCGCGCGCTGGCGATGCTGCGCGGCCGCAACGAGGAAGTGCTGTCGCTCGACATCGAGGTCGATGCCGACGACACCTCGCCGGTGAAGCCGGTCGAGCGGATGATCGCCAATGCCTATGCCATCGGCGGCAGCCTACCGGGCGACCGCTGGCTGATGGAGGTCGCCGGCTGGACCTGGCGCATAAAACTGTCGCTGCACCTGACGCTCGATTTGATGCGCGACCTGCGCGAGCGGGCCGAGGAAGAGGCGATCCATGTCTTTGCCCGCAATTTGAAGGATTTGCTGCTGGCAGCCCCCGCCGGGTCGCGTGCCACGATGGGACTCGATCCCGGCATCCGCACCGGCGTCAAGGTGGCGGTGGTCGACGGTACCGGCAAGGTGCTGACAACGACGACGGTCTATCCGTTTCCGCCCAGGAACGATGTGCGCGGCACGCAGGCGGAACTCGCCAAGCTCATCCGCCTGCACAAGGTCGAGTTGATTTCGATCGGCAACGGCACCGGCAGCCGCGAGACGGAAAAGCTGGTGGCGGACATGCTGTCCGACATGCCGGCGGACGGTGGCCCGAAGCCGCTCAAGGTGATCGTCAGCGAGGCGGGCGCCTCGGTCTATTCGGCATCGGCGACGGCGGCGGCGGAATTCCCGGGTCTCGACGTGTCGCTGCGCGGCGCCGTGTCGATCGCCCGGCGCCTGCAGGATCCGCTGGCCGAACTGGTCAAGATCGAACCCAAATCGATCGGCGTCGGCCAGTATCAGCATGATGTCGACCAGTACCGGCTCGGCCGCTCGCTGGAAGCGGTGGTCGAGGATGCGGTCAACGCCGTCGGCGTCGACCTCAACACCGCCTCGGCGCCACTGCTGGCGCGCGTCTCCGGCCTTGGCGCATCGCTCGCCGACGCCATCGTTGCGCGTCGTGATGCGACCGGTCCCTTCGCCAGCCGGAAGGATTTGCTCAAGGTGCCGCGGCTCGGGCCGCGCGCGTTCGAGCAAAGTGCCGGCTTCCTGCGCATTGCCAATGGCAGCGAGCCGCTCGATGCCTCGTCGGTGCATCCGGAAGCCTATGGCGTGGCGAAGAAGATCGTCGCCGCCTGCGGGCGCGATGTGCGCTCGTTGATGGGCGACAGTGCCGCGCTCAAGGCGCTCGATCCGCGCGTCTTCGTCGATGAGCGTTTCGGCCTGCCGACGGTGCGCGACATCCTGGCGGAGCTGGAAAAGCCTGGCCGCGACCCGCGTCCCGGCTTCAAAACGGCGACCTTCGCCGACGGCATCGACGACATCAAGGATCTGAAGCCCGGCATGCTGCTGGAAGGCACCGTCACCAATGTCGCTGCCTTCGGCGCCTTCGTCGATATCGGCGTCCATCAGGACGGGCTGGTGCATGTCTCGCAACTGGCCGATCGCTTCATCAAGGATGCGCATGAGGTGGTCAAGGCCGGCGACGTGGTCAAGGTGCGCGTCGTCGACGTCGACATCAAGCGCAAGCGCATAGCGCTTTCCATGCGCAAGGATGGCGGCGAAGGCGGCGCATCGAAGGGCGGCGGGCCGCGCGACAATGGTGGCGACAGGCCAGTGCCACGCTCGTCGGCGCCACAGCGCCAGCCGGAACGGCCGGCGCAGCAAGGCGCGTTCGGTGCGGCGCTGGCAGATGCGCTGAAGCGGAAGTAGCTACCACGCCAGAACAGCCGGCTCCTTCTCAACCTGGCCCAGCAGCCAATCGCGAAAGCTGGCGACCGGCGGATGGCCGCGCTTGTCGTGCGGGACGACGAGATAATAGGCGCTGCGGCTCTGCATGGGCTGGCCGGGCGCGGGCACCAACTGGCCGCGCTGCAATTCTCCCGCGATGAGAATCAACGGCAGCAGCGCGACGCCGAGCCCGGCCATGCAAGCCTGGGCGGCGGTGCCGAACTGCTCGAACTGCATGCCCGGCCCAGTCGGCGCGCTGAGGCCCTGATGCTCGAACCATTCAGTCCAGGCGCCAGGGCGCGTCGCCATGTGCAGCAGCGGCAGGCGGCCGATATCGGCCGGTGTGGCGATGGCGCGGCCGGCGAGGAATTCGGGCGACACCACCGGCGCCACCGTTTCGCGCACCAGCAGTGTCGAGTCGGCCTCCGGCCAGTCCGGCAGGCCATAGTGGATGGCGGCGTCCAGCCGCTCCCTGGTGAAGTCGAAGCGGCCGACACGGGTGACGAAGTTGATGGTGATGTCAGGATTGTTTTCGACGAAATCGGGGATCATCGGCATCAGCCAGCGCGTGCCGAAGGTCGGCAATATGGCAAGGTTCAGGATGCCGCTATGCCGATTGCTCATCAATCCAAGGGCTGCGTCACGCAGTTGGCCAAGCGCTGACCGCACCGCTTCGGCATAGATTTCGCCTGGTGTCGACAGCCTGACATTGCGGCTGTCGCGTTCGAACAGTCGGCGGCCGAACTGATCTTCCAGCAATCTGATCTGCCGGCTAACGGCGCCCTGGGTCAGATCCAGCTCTTGGGCGGCGGCGGTGAAACTGCCCAGGCGGGCCACCGCCTCGAAGGCGGCAAGGGCGCTGATGTTGGGCAAAAGGCGGCGCTGGACACTCATGATCCATTCCTAACGCTCATTGATCGGTGAAGCAATTTCGTTTGATTTTTTCAGGGCGCAGGCCGATAAGCCGGGCCAAGATTTTGCTTCATGCATGTCATCCCAAACCGCTTACACTTTTGGGCGACATACACTGGTTGGGAGAACGCCATGGCCGCCGACAAGAATGCATTCGTCTGGGAAGACCCGTTCCTGATCGAGGACCAGCTTTCGGAAGACGAGCGCATGGTTCGCGACGGCGCGGCGGCCTTTGCCGCCGACAAGCTGGCGCCGCGGATCGAGGACGCCTATCTCAACGAGACCTTCGACACCGCGATCTTCCGCGAAATGGGCGAGGCCGGTCTGCTCGGCATCAACATCCCCGAGGAATTCGGCGGGCTCGGCGCCAATTATGTGACCTATGGGCTGGTCGCGCGGGAAGTCGAACGTGTCGACTCGGGCTATCGCTCGATGATGTCAGTGCAGTCGTCGCTGGTGATGTATCCGATCTACGCCTACGGCTCGGACGAGCAGCGTAAGAAGTACCTGCCCAAGCTCGCCAGTGGCGAGTGGATTGGCTGTTTCGGCCTGACCGAGCCGGATGCCGGCTCCGACCCGGGTGGTATGAAGACGCGCGCCGAGAAGACCGCCAACGGCTACAGGCTCTCCGGCTCGAAGATGTGGATTTCCAACGCGCCGGTCGCCGATGTGTTCGTCGTCTGGGCGAAGTTGAAGGGCGAAAACGGCAAGGACGAGATCCGTGGCTTCGTGCTGGAAAAGGGCATGAAAGGGCTTTCGGCGCCGAAGATCGGTGGCAAGCTGTCGCTGCGGGCTTCCATCACCGGCGAAGTGGTGATGGAAGGCGTCGAGGTCGGCGAGGATGCGCTGCTGCCCAACGCCAAGGGCCTCGGCGGACCGTTCGGCTGCCTCAACCGGGCCCGCTACGGCATTTCCTGGGGCTCGATGGGTGCGGCGGAAGATTGCTGGCATCGTGCCCGCCAGTATGGCCTCGACCGCAAACAGTTCGGCAAGCCGCTGGCCGGCACGCAGCTTTACCAGAAGAAGCTCGCCGACATGCAGACCGAGATTGCGCTCGCGCTGCAGGCATCCTTGCGCGTCGGGCGGTTGCTGGATGAAGGCAAGATGGCGCCGGAAATGATCTCGATCGTCAAGCGCAACAATTGCGGCAAGGCGCTCGACATCGCCCGCCAGGCCCGCGACATGCATGGCGGCAACGGCATCCAGATCGGCTACCACGTGATGCGCCATGCGCAGAACCTGGAGACGGTCAACACCTATGAGGGCACGCATGACGTGCACGCGCTGATCCTGGGACGGGCGCAGACTGGCATCCAGGCGTTCTTCTAAGCTGTGTCGATATTCAGGTGAGGCCGGCCTGCAAACGGTGGCTTCCTGCGCTTCCGGTGCTCACGTACGAAAAGTACGCTCCGCTCCGGTTCTCGGAAGCCACCATTTTCGACTCGGCCTGAGCTGAATCTCAACACACCTTAAGCCGGCAACCGTTGCTTAATTAGGTGCACCGCAACATCTCTGCTTGGAGAATGGCCGCCAGATGTGTCAGGGTTCGGCGGATTGAAACGCCGACTTCCGGGGCACCATGGCAATTCTGGCAGCCGTCTATCACCTGACCCACTACAAATACGATCGGCCGGTGGTTCTCGGCCCCCAGATCATCAGGCTGCAGCCGGCGCCGCATTCCCGCACCAAGGTGCTGAGCCATTCGCTCAAGGTCGAGCCGGCGAACCATTTCGTCAATCTGCAGCAGGACCCCTACGGCAACTTCCTTGCCCGTTTTGTCTTTCCGGAGCCGGTGACCGAGCTGAAGATCGAGGTCGACCTCGTTGCCGACATGACGGTCTACAATCCGTTCGATTTCTTCGTCGAGCCGTCGGCCGAGGCGTTTCCGTTCGAGTATCCGGAAGAAATACGCGACGATCTCGCCATCTATCGCACCCCGGAACCGGCCGGACCGCTGCTGTCGACCCTGCTGAAGACCATTGACCGCAGCGCTGCCAATACCGTCAATTTCCTGGTCGACCTCAATGCCCGGCTGCAGCGCGAGATCGCCTATATCGTGCGCATGGAAACCGGTGTGTTCTCGCCGGAGGAAACACTGGCTGCCGCCAAGGGATCGTGCCGGGATTCGAGCTGGCTGCTGGTGCAGATCCTGCGCAATCTCGGTATCGCCGCGCGCTTCGTCTCCGGCTACCTGATCCAGCTCAAGCCCGACCTCGCCGCGCTCGACGGCCCGCCGGGAACCGCGGTGGATTTCACCTACCTGCACGCCTGGTGCGAGGTCTATCTTCCCGGAGCCGGCTGGATCGGCTTCGATCCGACATCGGGTCTGCTCACCGGCGAAAGCCATGTGCCGCTGGCAGCGACGCCGCATTTTCGCAATGCTGCTCCGATTTCCGGCATGGCGAGCTTCGCCAATGTCGAATTCGGCTTCGAGATGCGAGTCGATCGCATCGCTGAACATCCGCGCATCACCAAGCCATTCTCGGATGAAAGTTGGCAGGCGCTCGACGCGCTCGGCAACAAGGTGGATGCCGCGCTTGCGGCCGGCGATGTGCGGCTGACCATGGGCGGCGAGCCGACCTTCGTGTCGATCGACGATTTCGAGTCGGCCGAATGGAACACCGCCGCCGTCGGCCCGACCAAGCGCGAAAAGGCTGATGAACTGATCCGAAAACTGCGTGAGCGCTTTGCGCCGGGAGGCTTTCTCCACTACGGCCAGGGCAAATGGTATCCGGGCGAAAGCCTGCCGCGCTGGACCTTCTCGCTCTACTGGCGCGCCGATGGCCAGCCGGTGTGGAGCGACCCGTCGCTGATCGCCCGCGAAAAGAGCGAGGCTGATATCGGCCCGAAACAGGCCGAAAGCCTGCTGACCGCGATTGCCGGTGAACTCGGCATCGACAAGACCATGGTCAGCGAAGCCTATGAGGATCCGGCCGAGTGGCTGCTCAAGGAAGGCAAGCTGCCGGACAATGTTGATCCCTCTAACTCCAAGCTGGAGGACCCCGAAGAACGCAGCCGCATGGCAAAAGTCTTCGAACGCGGGCTGACCAAACCGTCCGGCTATGTGCTTCCCGTCCAGCGCTGGAACAGCCAGGCGTCGGGGCCGCGCTGGCGCTCGGAAAAATGGAAGACGCGGCGCGGCCGGCTGTTCCTGGTGCCCGGGGATTCACCGGTCGGCTACCGCTTGCCACTCGGCACGTTGCCCTATGTACCGCCGGAGCAGTTTCCTTACATCGTGCCGGTCGATCCGTCGCTGCCACGCGGCCCGCTGCCCGCGCGCGAAGCCATACTGCCCTCCGCTGCTCCGGCCGAACTGGAAGGCGCCGATGAGATGGCGCGCCGCCAGCAGGCGGTGTCCTTCACGGCGGCGACCGGCCAACAGGACCGGGTCGAGCAGGAGATCACCGAGATCGGCGGCGCGGTGCGCACCGCACTTTCGGTCGAGCCGCGTGATGGGCGGCTGTGCGTGTTCATGCCGCCGGTCGAGGCGCTGGAAGACTATTTGGAATTGGTTGCGGCGGCCGAGAACGCGGCAAAGGCGATCGGTCTTCCCGTGCATATCGAGGGCTATGGCCCGCCGCACGATCCACGTCTCAACGTCATCCGCGTGGCGCCCGACCCCGGCGTCATCGAGGTCAACATCCATCCGGCGTCCAACTGGCAGGATTGCGTTGCGACGACGACGGCGATCTACGAGGAGGCGCGGCAGACGCGGCTTGGCGCCGACAAGTTCATGATCGATGGCCGTCACACCGGCACCGGCGGCGGCAACCATGTCGTGGTCGGCGGCGCGACGCCCAATGACAGTCCGTTCCTGCGCCGGCCGGACCTGTTGAAGAGCCTGGTGCTGCAATGGCAGCGGCGTCCCTCGCTGTCCTACCTGTTCTCGGGCCTGTTCATCGGCCCAACCAGCCAGGCGCCGCGCTTCGACGAGGCGCGTCACGATTCGCTCTACGAACTCGAGATCGCGATGGCGCAGGTGCCGCATCCGGACCAGGGCGCGGCACCCTTGCCCTGGTTGGTCGACCGGCTGTTCCGCAATTTGTTGACCGACGTCACCGGGAATACGCACCGTTCGGAAATCTGCATCGACAAGCTGTTCTCGCCGGACGGACTGACCGGCCGGCTGGGGTTGGTCGAGTTCCGCGGCTTCGAGATGCCGCCCAACGCGCGCATGAGCCTCGCGCAGCAACTGCTTGTTAGGGCGATCATTGCCCGCGCGTGGAAGAGCCCGCTCGACGGCCGCTTCGTGCGCTGGGGCACGTCGCTGCACGACCGCTTCATGCTGCCGCATTACGTATGGGCCGATTTCCTCGACGTGCTCGACGACCTCAAGCTCAACGGCTTCGAATTCAGGCCCGAATGGTTCGATGCCCAGCTCGAATTCCGCTTCCCGTTCTGCGGCGAGGTTCAACACGCTGGCATCAAGCTGGAACTGCGGCAGGCGCTCGAACCCTGGCATGTCATGGGCGAGCAAGGCGCGATCGGCGGCACCGTGCGCTTCGTCGATTCCTCGGTCGAACGGCTGCAGGTCAAGACTGAAGGGCTGAACCCGGAGCGCCATGCGGTCGTCTGCAACGGCCGTGTCGTGCCGATGAAGGCGACGGACAACCGCGAAGTGGCGGTGGCGGGCGTCCGCTTCAAGGCCTGGCAACCGGCATCGGGCCTGCATCCGGCGCTGCCGGTCAACACGCCGCTGGTGTTCGATATCTATGACCGCTGGTCGGGCCGTGCGGTCGGCGGCTGCGTCTACCATGTCGCTCATCCCGGCGGGCGCAATTACGATACCTTTCCGGTCAATGGCAACGAGGCGGAAGCTCGGCGGCTCGCCCGCTTCGAACCGCGCGGCCATACGCCATCCGCCTATGTGATCCATGAGGAACAACCGGCGGAAGATTTCCCGATGACCCTTGACCTTCGGCGGCCGGCAAGACTCTGATCAGCGATGGCAAAGGGGAATCACAAGAGGGTACGCGGCAAGCCGCAGATCCACAGCCTGCTGGAGCACTACCAGCCGATCGACGGCGTCGTCGACGAGATGGTCGATGCGTCAGGCAATCCCCGCCCGGTCTGGAAGCACTTCATCGAAGCGCTCGACGAGCTGGGGCCTGAGAAACTCGGCCAGCGTTTCGCCCGCGCCGACCAGTATCTGCGCGACGCCGGCGTCTACTACCGCGTCTACGACAAGGCCGGCGCCAATGAGCGCGAATGGCCGCTGGCGCATGTCCCGGTTCTCATCGAGGAGAGCGAGTGGGCTGCGATCAGCGCCGGCCTCGTGCAGCGCGCCGAGTTGTTCGAGGAAACCATCGCCGATATCTACGGACCCAACCGGCTGGTCGAAAAAGGTATCCTGCCGGCGGGGTTGATCGCGGCCAGTCCGGAATATTTGCGGCCCGTCGTTGGCACCAGGCCGGCCGGCGGCCATTTCCTGCATTTCTGCGCCTTCGAGCTCGGCCGCGGGCCTGATGGCCAGTGGTGGGTGCTGGGCGATCGCACCCAGGCGCCGTCCGGCGCCGGTTTCGCGCTGGAGAACCGCGTCGCCACCACACGTGCGCTGTCCGATATCTATGGCGAGATGCATGTGCATCGCCTTGCCGGCTTTTTCCGCCGTTTTCGCGATGCGCTGATCGGCATGGCCAAGGAAACCGATGGCCGCGTCGCCATCCTGACGCCGGGGCCGCTCAACGAGACCTACTACGAACATGCCTACATCGCCCGTTATCTCGGCATCATGCTGCTCGAAGGCGAGGATTTGACCGTTTCCGGCGGCCGGCTGATGGTGCGCACGGTTTCCGGCCTGATGCCGATCAGCGTGTTGTGGCGGCGGCTCGATGCCGCCTTCGCCGATCCGCTCGAACTGCGCCCGGATTCGCAGATCGGCACGCCGGGCCTGGTCGAGGCGATCCGCCAGGGTGCGGTTGCGACCGTCAATGCGCTGGGCTCCGGTCTGATGGAGACGCGCGCGCTGCTCGCCTTCCTGCCCAAGATTTCACGTGCTTTGCGGGGCGAGGAATTGCTGCTGCCAAGCGTCGCGACATGGTGGTGCGGGCAAGCAACCGAACGCGCGCATGTGCTGGCCAATATCGATCGCATGGTTATCGGGCCGGCGCTGTCGACGAGACTTGCCTTCGAGGATGACGAACAGACGAAGCTCGGCTCGGCGCTGTCCGCCGGCGAGCGGGCGGAGCTGGTGGCGCGCATCGAACGCTATGGCGGCGACTTCGTCGGCCAGGAAGCGGTGACGCTTTCGACGACGCCCGTCTATGTCGGCGGCTGGCTAGAGCCGCGGCCGGCGAGCCTGCGCGTCTATCTGGCGCGCACGCCGGACGGCTGGACGGTGATGCCGGGCGGTTTTGCCCGCGTCGGCCTGTCGCTCGACCCGACGGCGATCGCCATGCAGCGTGGCGGCCAGGCAGCGGATGTCTGGGTTGTCAGCGACAAACCGGTAGAGCGCGAGACGCTGTTACCGCAAGAAGGCGACAGCTTTACCCGCACTAGGCCCGGCAGCCTGCCCAGCCGTGCGGCGGAAAACCTGACCTGGCTCGGCCGTTACATCGAGCGCTCCGAAGACACGGTGCGCATCCTGCGCGCCTACCATGTGCGGCTGGCCGAGACCTCCGACCCGGACATGCCGCTGCTCGCCGACATCAGGGATTATCTCGAACCTTTCGGCATCGACGTCGAGACGGCGATCCCGTCAGGATTGATCGGTACGCTGGATAGTGCGGTCTACAGCGCCGGGCAGATCCGCGACCGCTTCTCGCCCGATGGCTGGCTGGCGCTGAAGGACCTGTCGAAGACCATCCATCAGTTCGCAACGACGGTGGCGCCTGGCGACGACGCGACCCGGGCGATGACGGTCATTCTGCGCAAGCTTGCCGGCTTTTCCGGCCTGCTGCACGAGAACATGTACCGCTTCGCCGGCTGGCGCTTCCTCGAGATCGGCCGCCGGCTGGAGCGCGGCATCCAGATCGCCCGCACACTGTCGCGGCTGACCAGCGCCAAGGCGCCGGACGGGGCGCTCGACATGATGCTGGAGATCGGCGACAGCGTGATGACCCACCGCCGGCAGTATCCGGTGCAGGCCGGCCGGCGCACGGTGATCGATCTCCTGGCGCTCGACCCGCTCAATCCGCGCTCCATCCTGTTCCAGCTCGAAAGGCTGAAGGCCGAGATCGGCCTGTTGCCGCCGCTCGGCGGGGAGGGGCACATGTCGCCGGCGGCGAAAGAGATCCTGCAGCTCAACACCCAGATCGCCATCAAGGAGCCTTCGGATATGACGGCAAAGGCGCTGGACGAGCTCGCCTACGAAATCGGCGGCCTCTACAACAGCCTTGCCAAAGCCTATTTCGGATAACGCATGCTCTACGATATCAGGCTTCATCTCCACTACGACTACGCTGCTGCTGCTGGCGGCGGTCGTCATCAAGTGCGGGTACTGCCGTCGACGATATCGGGCGTGCAGCGTGTCATCGCCGCATCCTTGTCCTTTGCGCCGGCGCCCAGCGAGCGTTCCGACTTTTCCGATTTCTTCGGCAACAACGTCACCTCGATCGCCTTTCGCGACGCGCATGACGCGCTCGACATAAGGATGAGCGCACGCGTCTCGGTGTCGCGGCCCGAGCCCGGGCTCGACGTGTCGCCCGATATTGGCCGGCTCAGGCAGGAGCTCGCCGCGGTGCGGTCGCTGGCGCCTGATACACCGCACCATTTCCTGACGGCCAGCACCCATGCCGGTATCGATGGTGCGATCACCACCTACGCGCGGGACAGCATAGCCGGCTCTGCCGCCGGCACGGCCATGAACCTGTGCAATCGGATCCATCGCGATTTTACCTATGACGGCGAGGCAACCACGGTGCGGACCCGGGCCAGCGATGCCTTCAAGCTGAAGCGCGGCGTCTGCCAGGACTTTTCGCACATCATGATCGCCGGTCTGCGCGGGCTCGGCATTCCGGCTGGTTATGTCAGCGGATTCCTGCGCACCATCCCGCCGAAAGGCAAACCCCGGCTGGAAGGCGCCGATGCCATGCATGCCTGGGTCAAGGTCTGGTGCGGACGCGATGCCGGCTGGCAGGAATTCGATCCGACCAACGGCATGCGGGCCAGCAATGACCACATCACGGTCGGTTACGGCCGCGACTATTCGGACGTGGCGCCGATCGTTGGCGTGCTCAAGACCACTGGGGGACAGGTCGGCGAGCAAGCTGTCGATGTCATTCCGGTCGTGCTCGAAAAGGCCTGAAAGCAGGCCGCACCCGTAGCGGTTTCTTCGCAGCAACTCCGGATGGACAAGACTGCTTCTCAAACACCGATGTGGCCGCTAATCTGCATTCGTTTCGAAGTGGACGATAATTGTATTCTTAAGCGCGTGGCGCGGGGTTTCTGTATTGAGAGCGATCAGCGTCGTCATTCCTGCCTGCAACGCGGCGGCGACCATCGCGGCGACGCTGGCGTCGCTTCGCAGCGAGGCCGAGATCATCGGCGAGATCCTGCTGGTTGACGATGCATCGACCGACGGCACGGCAACTGTCGCGCAGGAGGCCGCGGCGGGACTGTCGTTGCCGTTGCGTGTGCTGCCGGCCAGTTGCCGCGATGCCGGCGATGCCCGCAATGCGGCGCTGGTGGAGGCGGCCCATCCCTGGGTATACCTGATCGATGCCGACGACCTGCATCTGCAAGGCGGATTGCGCTCGCTGCTCCGGAAGGCGGAGGAGCAGCCGAAAGCCGATATGATCGTGGGCGCCTACCGGCGACGGGTGAACGGCCAGGATCGACAGATCAAGGTGCCAAACGGCTATCGGGCTGCGTGCCTGGCAAACGCTTCGGCCTATGTGAAAGGCGACATACGGTCGGTCGCCGTGGGCAGCGTCCTGGCATCCCGATCGCTGATCGGCGAGACGAGATTCCCGGTCGGATTGGCTTATGACGAGGATACGCTGTTCTGGGCGCGGCTGATGAGCAAGGCATCGCTGGCCATGGTTTCGCAACCCGTCATGGTCTATGAGGTTTCGCCGGTGCGTTCCGACGATCGCTTTGCGATCAACCCGGTACGGCGCTTCCTGGATTGGCGCCGACAATTGCGCACGCTTACCGACTGCAACATCCCGATGTCGGCGCTCAAGACCAGGGAAGGGCTTGTCGCCCTCAAGATCGCCCGGGTCCACTATGCGCGCGGCGATCTGGACACCGCGGCACGCTTCCTGGCGGTGGCAGCGGCCGCGCCGAAGCGGCGCTCGGAAGCCTGGCGCTGCCTGCGCTACAGGTTCAAGCTTGCGGCGCGGCGGCGTTTGTCCGCGCAGTCGATCCAGCTGCAAGGCGCTCTGTAGGCGCCAGCCCCCCCGGGACCAACACTACTTCGCCGCCACAGGCTTTTCGGACGGCGTGTGGAACCAGCAATCTACCAACAGCTTATCTACGGATATTTGTGTGGAGCTGACATGCTGCAAAAATCCGGATTGTCGCCCGGCCGGCCGGCTGACGAAGACGCTGGGCCGAAAAATGGCGCGCCGAAGAACGAGGCGCAAAGCTCGGCCGATCATGCGTCGCTCACCTATGTCAGCGATGCCGAGCCCGGTATCCGGCGGCTAAAGACGGGCAAGGGTTTTTTCTACAAGGGTCCGGACGGGCGGGCGGTTCCAGGCGCCACCAGGGCGCGCATCGAGGCGATCGTCATTCCGCCGGCCTGGACGGATGTGTGGATTTCGCCCGACGCCGACGGCCATATCCAGGCAACCGGGAGGGACCAGCGCGGACGCAAGCAATACCGCTACCATCCCCAATGGGCCGAAGAACGCGACGGCGCCAAATATTCGAGCCTTGTCACCTTTGCCGAAAGCCTGCCGGACCTGCGGCGCAGGATCGACAGCGATCTGCGCCGTCGCGGCCTGCCGCTCGAGCGTGTCGTCGCCGCGGTCGTCTGGCTGCTTGACAACACGATGATCCGGGTCGGCAATTCCGCCTACGCTCGCGACAACAAGAGTTTCGGGCTGACCACATTGCGCGACCGCCACGTCGATATCGTCGGCTCAAGCCTTCGGTTTGCCTTCAAGGGAAAGTCCGGCAAGGAGTGGAAGCTGAAGCTGATCGACCGCCGCATCGCTGGAATCGTGCGTGGCGCGCAGGACCTGCCTGGCCAGAAGCTGTTCCAGTATCTCGATGAGGACGGCGCCAGGCGGCCGGTCCGCTCCGAGGACGTCAACCGCTATATCCGCGATGCTACCGGCGATGCGTTCAGTTCGAAGCATTTCCGCACTTGGGGCGGCACCATCCATGCAGCCTCGCTATTTGCACAGACGGAATTGCCGCAAAGCCAGGCGCAGCGAAAGCGGCTGATGAACAGCGTCATAGACAAGGTTGCCGAGCGGCTGGGCAACACGCGTGCCGTCTGCCGCAAATGCTACATCCATCCGCAGGTCTTCGACGCCTGGTCAGAGGGGCGATTGCTGGACGAAATGGCGCAGGCCAACAAGCGCAAGCGCTCCATCGATGGTCTCGATGACGAGGAAGCTCTCGTGCTGCGATGGCTGAAGATGCGCGGAAGCTGACTGGTGGCGACCGGCGGTCGCCAAATCCGCCGCATCGGGATTTTTTTATCGACGTCGTGTCGGGATCGGTCTTACTGTTTCGTCCTTTGACAGAGAAAAGGACCAGCCATGCTCTACGCAATCCTCTGCTATGCTTCCGAAGATGTCGTCTGCTCCTGGAGCAAGGCACAGGACGACGAGGTCATGGCCAATCTCCTCGACGTTCAGGACAAATATGCCAAGGCCGGCCGGCTTGGCCCGGTGGCGCGGCTTTTGCCGACGACCGCCGCGACGACCCTGAGGAAGGTCAAGGGCGAAGCGGTCGTCATCGACGGACCGTTTGCCGAGACAAAAGAACAATTCCTCGGCTTCTACACGCTCGAATGCGCCGATCTCGATGAGGCTGTCGAGTTCGCTCGCGAGCTTTCCGAGGTCAATCCGAGCGGCGGCTCCTACGAGATCCGGCCGGTCTCGATCTTCAATCCCGCCAAGGTTTCCGCATGACCGAACTCGCCTGGATCAGCTCGGCGATCAGCGCCGCCCGCCCGCAGGCGATGGGCGCGCTGCTGCGTTATTTCCGCGATCTCGATACGGCGGAGGAAGCTTTCCAGGATGCGTGCCTCAGGGCCATCAAGAACTGGCCGCAGAACGGGCCGCCGCGTGATCCCGCGGCCTGGCTGATCTTTGTCGGCCGCAACAGCGGCATCGATGCCGTGCGCAAGCGCGCCAAGCAGGCGCCGATGCCGGAGGAAGACCAGATTTCCGACCTGGAAGACGCTGAGAGCGATATCGCCGAGCGGCTGGACGGGGCGCATTACCGTGATGACATTCTGCGGCTGCTGTTCATCTGCTGCCATCCCGATCTGCCGGCAACGCAGCAGATCGCGGTGGCGCTGCGGATTGTCTCGGGCCTCACCGTCAAGCAGATCGCACGCGCCTTCCTGGTCGGCGAAAGCGCCATGGAGCAGCGCATCACCCGCGCCAAGGCGCGCATTGCGGACGCCGGCGTGCCGTTCGAGACTCCGGGTGCCGTCGAGCGCTCCGAGCGGCTCGCCGCTGTCGCAGCCATGGTCTACCTGATCTTCAACGAGGGCTATTCGACCAACAGCGGCGAGGCGCCGGCTCGCGCGCCGCTGTGCGAAGAGGCGATCCGGCTGGCACGGCTGTTGTTGCGGCTGTTCCAGACCGAGCCGGAGATCATGGGGCTGACGGCACTGCTGCTTCTGCAGCATGCGCGCGCACCGGCTCGATTTGACCAGAGCGGCGAGATCGTACTGCTCGAAGATCAGGATCGCAGCCTGTGGAGCCGCAAGATGATCGATGAGGGGCTGGCGCTGGTCGACAAAGCGCTACGGCATCGCAAGCCCGGCCCCTATCAGGTGCAGGCGGCTATTGCCGCGCTGCATGCGCGGGCCGAAAGGGCCGAGGACACCGACTGGAACGAGATCGACCTGCTCTACCGCTTGCTCGAGCAGATGCAGCCATCACCGGTGGTCACGCTCAACCGGGCCGTCGCGGTCTCCAAGGTGCGTGGACCGGCAGAGGCGCTCGCCATGATCGAGCCGCTGGAAGACCGGCTTTCCGGCTATTTCCATTTCTTCGGCCTCAAGGGTGGCCTTTTGATGCAGCTTGACCGGGGCGAGGAGGCGCGCGTCGCCTTCGACCGCGCCATTGCGCTTGCCAACACGGCGGCGGAAGCGGCCCATATCCGCATGCATATCGACCGGCTGATGAAGGACGGTGCCGTGCACGCGCCGGCGAAAAAGGCGAACTGAGCGTCATCTGCCCATCTGGCTCAATCGTGTAGCTTGGGCTTGGACCATGCCGGGGTGGCGATTTTCCCCTGAAACGAGTAATGCCACGCCATGACTGTGCCTGAAGTGCCTTTCGGTACGCGGGCGACACGGCGAAGGCTTAACCCAGCGCCATATAATGGCGACGGGATCTGAAAGGGACAAAAATGACGATAGCGAAGGAAACGGCCGAGCTTCTGGCTAATCTGGGTGTGGCCAAGGAGGCGCTTGTCAGCGGCGACCTGATCGTGCGGAGCCCTGTGACGGGCGAGCAGATCGCGGCGCTGAAGACGATCTCGCCGGCTGACGCGGCCAAGGTGATCGATGCCGCGCACAAGGCCTTCCAGGCGTGGCGGATGGTGCCGGGACCGAGACGTGGCGAGCTGGTGCGGCTGCTCGGCGAGGAGCTGCGTGCGCACAAGGCCGAGCTTGGCCGGCTGGTCTCGATCGAGGTCGGCAAGATCCCGTCCGAGGGGCTCGGCGAAGTGCAGGAGATGATCGACATCTGCGATTTCGCCGTCGGCCTCTCCCGGCAATTGTACGGTCTGACCATTGCCACCGAGCGCCCCGGCCATCGGATGATGGAAACCTGGCATCCGCTCGGCGTCGTCGGCGTCATTTCCGCCTTCAACTTCCCGGTCGCGGTGTGGTCGTGGAACGCAGCGCTGGCGCTGGTCTGCGGCGACGCGGTGGTGTGGAAGCCTTCGGAGAAGACGCCGCTGACGGCACTTGCCTGCGAGGCGATCTTCAAGCGTGCGGTCACGCGCTTCGGCGCGGACGCACCGCAAGGCCTGGCGCCGGTGCTGATCGGCGACCGCGCCGTCGGCGAGATCCTGGTCGATCACCCCAAGGTGCCGCTGGTTTCGGCCACCGGCTCGACACGCATGGGCCGCGACGTCGGCCCGCGCCTGGCCAAGCGCTTTGCGCGCGCCGTGCTGGAGCTTGGCGGCAACAATGCCGGCATCGTCTGCCCGACAGCCGATCTCGACATGGCGCTGCGCGCCATCGCCTTCGGCGCCATGGGCACGGCGGGACAGCGCTGCACGACGCTGCGTCGCCTGTTCGTGCATGACAGCGTCTATGACGCCCTGGTTCCACGCCTCAAGAAGGCTTACGAAAGCGTGTCGGTCGGCAATCCGCTGGAGACCTCCTCGCTGGTCGGGCCGCTGATCGACAAGGCGGCCTTCGACGCCATGCAGAAGGCACTAAAAGAAGCTGCCACCCATGGCGGCAAGGTGACCGGCGGCACACGGGTCGAGAACGGTCACCCGGATGCCTATTACGTGCATCCAGCGTTGGTCGAAATGCCCAAGCAGGTGGCCCCTGTCACGGAAGAGACCTTCGCGCCGATCCTCTATGTGATGAAATATTCGGATTTCGACGCCGTGCTCGACGAGCACAATGCGGTGGGAGCCGGCCTGTCGTCATCGATATTCACCCGTGACCTGCAGGAATCCGAGCGCTTCCTCGGTGTCGACGGGTCGGACTGCGGCATTGCCAATGTCAACATCGGCACTTCGGGCGCCGAGATCGGCGGTGCCTTTGGCGGCGAAAAAGAAACCGGCGGCGGCCGCGAGAGCGGCTCCGATGCGTGGAAGGCCTATATGCGGCGCGCCACCAACACGGTGAACTATTCCAAGGCGCTGCCGCTCGCCCAGGGCGTCTCGTTCGATATCGACTGAGAACGCCGGAGGTCTGATCGCCCGGCGATCAGGTCGCGCAAGTCGACGGCGCGCAAACCGCCGTGACGCTGGACAGTCTTTCGCGCTTGTCCAGCGTCGGCTTCTCATAGACTTTCTTCATGCAGGTTCCTCTCCGAACAGGTGCCGCGCAAGCAGCGGCAAACCTGTGGGAAACCATATCACGTTTTCGTATCGCCCGCGCGGGGGTGCGAACAGACCCGGCGG